>DATNQN010000022.1 GCA_036703985.1 Leptolyngbyaceae cyanobacterium | reverse complement strand
CTATTAACATCTTGCAGAAGGGACTAAGTACCGTTGGGCAAACGGGATCTGATAAGCTTGGGGAGTTCGATTCTCTAGCTTCGTTGGAGCAATCCTGCGGGGTTACGATTGGACTGTGAACCAAGAATCCTCGCCGTTCTACGGCGATGGAGTGTCAATTACCAATCTTTAGTGTTTTACGGTTAAAAGTTAATTTTTGACAATGTATTCTAGTAGACCTTCACAGGCATCTAATAATATGTCAATTACTTGGTTAAATCCTTCTGGCCCACCATAGTAAGGGTCTGGTACTTCTTTAATGTGATGACGAGTGCAAAAGTCACACATTAGACGTACTTTGTCTCGATACTTACCATTGGGATCGAGGTAAAGGATGTTTTGATAATTTTCCCGATCCATCGCCAAAATTAAATCAAATTCCTCAAAATCTGCCTTTGTGAACTGACGGGCTTTTCCTTCTAGCTTAATTCCTCTCATTTGTGCTGCCGCAGTCATGCGTCTGTCTGGGGAACTGCCAATATGATAGCTAGAAGTGCCAGCAGAGTCGCAAATAATGCGATCGCTTAACCCTTCTCGTTCGATGAGATGTTTCATGATATTCTCTGCCGATGGCGATCGACAAATGTTACCCAAGCAGACAAATAATAATTTGTAAGTCATCAGAAACTCAGTAAATCAGCTTTGCTTGTATATCTTACAAAAAAAGTCAGCTTCTGTTCAGCCAAATCGCTTTTAAACCTGCTGCTTTTGCTCCTTGATAATCTTCTTTGTAACTATCACCGATATGCCAAGCTGCGTCGGCTGGACAGCAATGCTTTTCTAAAGCTTGAAAAAACATCTGCGATTCTGGTTTGGCTGCCCCCACTTCTGTGGAAATAGTAATAGAAGTAAAAAAATCTAATAAGTTCAACGTTGATAATACAGAGTAAATGCGGGAATCAAAATTAGACACTATTCCTAGCTCTACACCTAATTTTTGCCATTGTTTTAAAGTTGGCAGTACGTCGGAGTAAATAAACCAAGGCTCGGCTGTAGCAAAATAAGCGTATAATTCATCAAAGAAACCAGAAAAATCAGTAAATTTGTCAATCGCTCCAGCAGTTTCAAAGCTTTTAGTTACCAAGATTTTCCACCATTCAATTTCCCTTGCTGCTATTTCTTGCGGATATAAGCCGGGAAAAGCCATCGGAGAGCTTTCTTGATAGCTTTTATAAAAAGCTTTGTTTAGTGCAGCGGCAGAAACTTCTACCCCAAACCGATTGGCTGCTTCAGAGTAAATTTCTCCTACGCTACTTTTAACACTAAATAATGTGCCAACTGCATCTAAAAATATGACTTTTGGTTTGTTCATTGAAATTACTTAATTCCTATTTATTAACGATTAAATTAATTGGATATAGGGAAAAGTTCTAAATGATAACGATAAAGGGCAACTGGTTTTCCAGCCGCATTAAAATAGTTAGGATCTTTAGAAGAGAGATAAATTGCGGTTATTTGGTTGGCTGTAATACGAGCATTTGCTGTCTTTTTTAAATGATATTCGGTAGTAGTTTCTACTTCATTTAAGTAAACTTGTTGTGTCCCGCGAAAAAATTGTTGGGTGATTTCAGTAGCAACAAATCGCTCGTTATCGAGTATTTCGCTGTTGCGGCTGGTAACGATAGAAACCAGTTGTAAGTCTCTTGGTAGTAAAGTAATTTGCCGATTAGGATTACTGGGATCGGTTTTGACAGACAAAACAGCGCGATCGCCTAAAGTTTCTTTGGCAATATTCAGCCCGTTGAAAGCTCGATCGGCCACGATCGAGCCTACTTTCATCGTTGATATATTAGATTTAACAGTGAAAATTGGTAATGAAAAGTTATTTTGTTGAATGGGAACAAATCTTACTAAAAAAGAAATTGGTTGATTTAGATAACGCCGATTATTTTCAAATCCTGGCGTTACGATATCTGGAGCTAAAGGTGCAACCATGTCCACCATAGTACTAGTCACTTGCCAAGTACCTGCCATCCAATCTGGATAAACTAAATCTTCTGTTCCTTTTACTGCTTGTACTGGCGGTTTACTATTCCAATGGGGAAATTGAGCTACTCTTTCAGCCAATACACCTGCTTCTACTTCACTTGGCCAAAGTAAGCAGCATAAAATTAAGCAAAAAGTGCAAAATAGTCTCAAAACTTTTCTTAATGTCTTCCCATTTAAAAATAAATTATTCAATACTAACGACAGGTGCGGGTTCCCAAATTTCTCCATATTGCTCTCGCAAAGTTTGCCAAGCTTCTACCTGTCCGGGTTCGTATTCTCCTGGCTTACCCCATTGCAAAAAAGCACTTAAAGCTGATTCGTCTTTTTCATCTAAAAACCGAATTGCGTAGGTAGTAAAGTTACCTCTTTTAGCTTCCCCAGTTTCAAATTTTACTTTTTTAATCGCATCCATATTCAAGTGAAACTCGAACATATCGGCGTGCATATTTGCATATTTGCCTTTTGGCAATTCAGCATAAAACAATTTTTGAATTGGGCTACGTACTTCTAAGACGGCTGCGCTGCTAGTGACGATTAAACGCAGAGTTCCCAAATTTTGACAAGCTTCGATAAATTCTTTGAGGGTGTCGGCCATAGTTCGATCTGAGATCTTTTGCGATCGGTCATTAGCTATTATCCATTAATTGACCGATCGCCGATCGCGATCGATTATTTTTCTGCTTCTTCGTAAGCTGCTACGATCCTTTGTACCAAAGGATGGCGGACTACATCGGATTGCGATAAGTGGCAAAAGGCAATACCTTCAACGTGTTGAAGAATTTTTTGGGCCACCGCTAAACCCGATTGTTGATTTGGCGGTAAATCGGTTTGAGTAATATCGCCCGTGACAACCATGCGGGAACGAAAACCCAGGCGCGTCAGCACCATCTTCATCTGGGCTGGCGTGGTGTTCTGCGCTTCATCCACGATCACAAAAGCATTATTGAGAGTGCGCCCCCGCATATATGCTAAGGGAGCTACTTCAATGATCCCCCGCTCCATTAAATTGGCGATTTTTTCCGGGTCGATCATCTCGTACAAGGCGTCGTAGAGAGGGCGCAGAAACGGGTTAACTTTTTGCTGCAAGTCGCCGGGTAGGAAACCCAGTTTTTCTCCGGCTTCTACTGCTGGTCGGGTCAGGATCAGTCGTTCGTATTGATTAGATAAAAGTGCCTGAACTGCCAATACAGCAGCTAAAAAGGTTTTACCCGTGCCTGCTGGCCCAACGCAGAAGATCAAGTCGCGGGTACGCACGGCTTGGATATACTGACGCTGGCGAAAGGTTTTGGCGCGAATTTCTTCTCCACGACGAGTGCGGGCGATCGTATCTCGCTGTAATTCTTGTAGCTCGTCAGTTCGTTCGGTGTCCAAAGCATGACGGGCAGTGAGGATATCGACGCCAGCGATCGGTTTTCCGTATTTCCAAAAATCTTCGAGCGATCGCACTAACTTACCGCAGAGTTCTACTTGATTTGCCGTACCGGAAATCAGTAATTCTTGACCCCGCAACACTAAAGTTGCCCCGGTTTGCTGTGCTAGGGTTTTGAGATTTTCTTCCTGATTACCGCCTAGAGCGATCGCGCTTTCCTGACTCGGCAGTTGAATTGTTGTGCCGTTTACCATTCCATTCCTTAAAACATTTTCCAGCCGCCTGACTGGATACCAATATTATTAATTATGCAAAATTTTCTCCCTTACGATACAAAAAGACGCCTGACCGTACTGCCAGATCGCTTTTTTAGATGCACTATTTTTCTAGTTATTCACAAATATTTTCAAGCGCCAACAAAAGTATGAAGTATGAAGTTTGAAGCCTCATTTTGTATTTATGCTTCTGCTATATCCTTCATACTTCATATTTTTTACTCATCATTACTTTTCGCACGCTCGATCGCAAGCGTTGCATTCCTTACGGGCTTCAGTAACGGCGCTTGCGAGATGCTTCAGCTTTCCGCTTGCGACGTAAGCTGGGCTTTTCATACCGTTCGCGACGCTTTACTTCTGATAGAATTCCAGCTTTTTGAATCTTTTTTTTGAAACGTCTTAAAGCAGAGTCAATGGACTCATTTTCACCTAAACGAACTTCTGACACTTCTTTTTGTTCACCTCCTTGCCGATGAATATTGAGCTTGATTTTTTCGCTAGGGGCAATCTTGTTGGCTAAACTAATCGTATTGCTTTGCAAACTAAATGCCCCTACCTACTAGCGCGATCGCAATCTAGGAGAAGACTTGGGTGGCCCCGATCGAGAAGGATAGCTCCTCCCAGGCGGACGACTGGGTGGGCTGCTATCGTGTTCCACAGAAGAACCGCCATAAATATCAAGATACACCGATTGGCCAGCCGCACTAGCCGCCGATTCAATCACCGTCCGGATCGCTTGAATATTACGCCCACCCCGACCAAACACTCGCCCTTTATCTTCCCCTTCAAAAGCGAGGCGAATCCAAACCCTTGGTTTACTAGCCGATACTTCACAGTCTATCCGTAAAGAATCTTTCGATTCTAAAAACGGCTCTACCAGAAATTGCACTAATCCTGCATAATCAGCCATAACTGCTGGGGGTAGTTGAATTTTGCCTTTATTGAGTAACGGAGGCACTAACCTGCTCGAAGACATTGGCTTTTTTCAAGATGTTGCGAACGGTTTCAGTTGGTTGTGCTCCTTCTTTCAGCCGTTTGACGATTGCGGGCACATCTAGCCGCATTTCATCTGTTCTAGGATTGTAAAATCCCAATTCTTCCAAAGGACGACCGTCTCGGCGAGTAGTACTCTGCATAGCTACAATCCGGTAGCTAACTTCCCGTTTTTTGCCGAAGCGCTTTAATCGCAGTTTGATCATGTCGAAAAAGTAGATCTCTCAATTTTGGCTAAACAACCATTGTACGCCTTTGGTTAAGCGCTTGCTAATATATTCAAGAAAAAAATTAAAGCTGACCAAAGCCTTTTTTCTTTTTCTCCTTTTTCGGCTTCTTCTTGCTAGCACCACCGCTGTAACCCCGCCAACCTGGAGGTGCTTGGCGATTCCCACCACCAAAAGGAGACATCGGGCCACCAGCCATTCCCGGCATCGCAGGCAAATTACCTTGTCCCATTTGCTGCATCAGAGTCCGCATTTTTTGGAACTCGCTGACCAATTTCGCAACATCCGACTCCTTATAACCGGAACCTCGTGCGATTCGCTGTCTTCGGCTGGGAGAAGCTGCTAACAATTCTGGATTACGACGTTCCTCGTGAGTCATCGAGTTAATCATCGCTTCCGTTTGCTTGAGCTTACCTTCTGCCTCTTGCAACTGCTTATCAGAAATTTTGGGCATTCCCGGCAGCATCTTCAACAGCCCGCCAAAGGAACCCATATTCTTCATCAAGCGCATTTGCTTGAGGAAATCCATGAAATCAAACTTAGCCGTCAGGATTTTCTCCTGCATTTTTTCGGCGTCTGCTAAATCGATTTCCTCTTGGGCTTTTTCTACCAGCGTCAGCACGTCGCCCATGCCCAAAATTCGAGAAGCCATTCGGTCTGGATAAAACGGTTGCAAGGCATCAACCTTTTCCCCAGTACCGATAAACTTAATCGGCTGACCGGAAATTCGCCGCACCGAAAGGGCCGCACCACCGCGAGTATCCCCATCCAATTTGGTGAGAATCGCACCGGTAATGCCTATTTGCTCGTGGAAAGTGCGAGTTAGATTGGCTGCTTCCTGACCGGTCATGGCGTCTACCACCAGCAAGGTTTCCTGGGGCTTCACCACTTCCTTGATCCGGGCTAACTCAGCCATCATGTCCCGATCGATTTGCAAACGGCCAGCCGTATCGATAATTACCGTATCTACACCTTCTGCTTTGGCCCGTTCGATCCCCTGGCGAGCAATTTCTACCGGGTCGGCATCAGCACCCATTTCAAATACCGGTACTTCTATTTGCTGACCCAAAGTAATTAACTGGTCGATGGCGGCTGGTCGGTAAACGTCTGTCGCCACCAGTAAGGTAGACTGCTTTTCTTTTCGCAGATACAAAGCTAACTTGGCAGCCGCCGTAGTTTTACCCGTCCCCTGCAATCCCGCCATCAAAATGACGGTGGGGGCAGTATCGGCTTTTGCTAATGGGGCATTAATTTCCCCCATGACGGCCACCAGTTCATCGTAAACAATTTTGATGAACTGCTGATCTGGCCTTACCCCAGCGATTACTTCAGCACCTTGGGCTTTAGTTTCTACTTCGGAAATAAAATCTGTGACTACTTGCAGGTTGACATCCGCTTCCAACAGGGCGCGGCGGACTTCCCGCAAAGCCTCTTGTATATTGGACTGGGAAATTCGGTCTTGTCCCCGCAGTTTTTTCCAAGCCCCTTCTAAGCGTTCGGCGAGCGCATCAAACATAAATCATTTTCTGTAACATATCTATACTTTATCAATTCGGTGATTCGCCATGAAGTATCTGCAACAATATAGGATTCAAACAAGTAAATCAGCACTGGGCGAACAACTTTAGCCAATGCTATAACAGATGGGGCTAACATTTTCTATCTAGGGGCAGTTGCATACCTTACCTCATGCCCAAGCAAAAATCTAAGACCAAATCAAAAAAGAAAACAGCCGAATCAGGGCCAACTTTAAGTT
This sequence comes from Leptolyngbyaceae cyanobacterium, assembly GCA_036703985.1. Classification (GTDB taxonomy): domain Bacteria; phylum Cyanobacteriota; class Cyanobacteriia; order Cyanobacteriales; family Aerosakkonemataceae; genus DATNQN01. Next base: position 202,735 of record DATNQN010000022.1, on the reverse strand, counting down.
TAAAGGAACAGTTAGCGCAGAAAAGAAAAGCGACTAAAGAGCGGAAAGAACTAATTAGTTTTATCACCAAAACTTTTTTTGGTGCGGTCTTCATTGGTATGATGCTGTTTCCGATCGGTGGTGTGAAGGCAGCAGCAGCAAGTAGTTTAGGTATAATGTGCCTCGCCTTTTCCTTTAAGTACCCTTTACCCGCTCTTTGGGCATTCCTCATCTATATGCCTTTTGCTGGCACGATCGTTTACGCGATCGGCAATAGCCCGATCTTACAGTTGGCAAAGGATGGTTTCTACATTCCGGGATTGATTGCGATCGTTCAAGAATGTCAGCGTAAAAGATTACCAGTAATTATTCCGAAAGGTCTTAAACCATCATTAATGATTTTGTTAGCTTGTTGCTTGGTAACCTTATTTTTAGTTAACGGTTCCCAACAGTTGAGCGCCCAACAAGTAGCTTTGCTGGCTAAAAAGCCGCCCGAAAAACCTTTCGCAATGGGAATTTTAGGTTTAAAAGTGTTAATGGGGTATATTCCCTTAATCACTTGTGCCTATTACATGATTCGCGACAAAAAAGACTTTCTTCGCGTAACAAGATTGCACGTTATTTTGGCATTAATTTGCTTCGGCCTTTGTTTCATACAATATATATTTCTTGAAACTGGGCGATGCGCTGGTACTAGATTTGCAGAAGGAGCGGACTTATTTAAAGCTTCATTAGAAGCTCGATGTTTGGTAGGTGGCTCTTTACTTTATAGTCCTCAACAAGGAGTAATTCGCTTACCGGGAACTTTTGTAGCTCCTTGGCAATGGGGCTGGTTTATTATTTCTAATGCCTACATTACATATGCCACAGCTTTTAGCGATCCTTCTGCTTTTTGGCGAATTCTCGGCTTGTTGGGAATGGCTGGAGACTTGCTAGTAGCAGTTATTTCCGGTCAAAGAATTGCTCTACTGCTTGCTCCAGTTTCTATGGTAATTTTATTAATTTTAACCGGACAAGTTGCTAATCTTAAAAAGTTTATACCTATTGCAGTTGGACTAGCTGTTTTATTAGGAATTGGGGCATTTCTTTATCCTGATATTGTCCAAGAACGGATCGATAGTTTCTCCAATCGTTGGGAAGAATCGCCAGCAGATGAGTTTATCCTTTATCAGTTTGAGTTTACCTGGAGAAACCTAAAGGGTTCTTTAATAGGTCTAGGATTAGGCAGGGCGACCAATTCGGCTCGCGTATTTGGTGATACCGCTCTGATCGAAACTTGGTTTCCTAAGGTAATGCACGAAATTGGGCCGATCGGCCTGATTGCTTTTTTGGGTTTTGTTACTGCTGTAACTGTTTTTACTTTTAAAGCTTACCGCTCTTTGAAAGATCCTAATTTGCGTTCTTTCGCTGCTTCTTATTGGGTGTTTGTTTTGTTTATTAGCTACCAAACTTATTACTATCCTTTGGATGTCGATCCGGTAGCCGTTTATTATTGGTTTTTTGCTGGGGTAATTCTAAAAATGCCAGACTTGGAGAAGCAAGGTAAATTAAAAGATGAAGAAGATGCCAATAAAAACTCCAAGAAAAACCGGAATAAACGAAGGTGATTTCTAAAAAAATCATACTTTTTTTAAAGTAAATCCCTAGGTTGAAATTTTTTATTTAAAGGAGAAACTAACAATGAATTCACCTCTAATTTCAGTAATTATTCCTACTTATGCTCGTGAAGAGCCTTTGCGCGATACTCTTTCAGATATAGTGCAGCAAGACTATCCAAATTTTGAAGTTTTAGTGGTAGATCAAACTGCCAAACATCAACCAGAAACTCAAGCTTATTTAGAAGAATTATCAGCGGCTAATAAAATTAAATGGTTTCGAGTTGATTGGGCGAGTTTACCAGGTGCGCGTAACTATGGAGTGCGAAGATCTATTGGAGAAATTATTTTATTTATTGATGATGATGTCAAACTATCACCAGGATTTTTAGCGGCTCACGCTCGTAATTTTTTGGAAAATCCGGATGTGGGAGCAGTAGCTGGGCGTGTCTTAGATCGAATGAAATTAGCTGAATCTGAAGAAGGTTTAACAATTGAATATTTGCCGCCAGAAGCTTTAGATCCCGGTATTGGTTGGTATTACTTGAATTTAGTTCATACCGTTAAACCACAGCAAGTTCTAACAGCTAGGGGCTGCAATATGTCTTTTCGGCGAGAGATTTTTGATAAGCATGGATTGTGGTTTGATGAACGTTTTCGCGGTAGCGCAGTCAGGGAAGAGTCAGATTTTTGCCTTAGATTCCGTAAGACTGGATATAAGATTTGGTACGATCCAGAAGCTTATTTAGTTCATTTAGGTGAAGAAACTGGAGGTTGTCACGATATCAGTACGCGCACGGTTAAATATCAAATTACTTTTTATCACAATCATTTTTTAATGGGCTTAAAAAATCTTACTTCTTTCCAAGCAATAAGATTATTTTGGCGCGTGTATCAGTATCAAGTTTTAGGATTACCTCCCAGCACGAAAAAAAGTTCTTTGTCCATTGCTTTAGCACGAACAGTTTCTTATAAATTAGGCTTTCTTAGCGCTCTAAAAACGCTGATTCAATCTCTATGGGATGACGGCCAAATTTACAGCAGGATGGATCGTTAATAGTCATTTATAATTAACTATTTGCCATGAAAAATTAGCTAAAAATTATGCGAATTTTACAAATTGTGCCTTCAATTTCTTTAGTTTATGGTGGCCCCAGTCAGATGGTGCTGGGTCTTTCCTCTGCTTTGGCTAAAGAGGGTGTTGAAGTACTAATTCTTACAACTGATAGTAATGGTGATACTGGTCAAGCACCTCTGGATGTTCCTTTGAACCGGCCTGTGGAGCAGGATGGATACCAAATCAGGTATTTTCGTTGTTCGCCGTTTCGTAGGTATAAATTTTCTCTGGATTTATTGAAATGGTTAAGTAGGTACGCTTCTGATTACGATCTGGCTCATATTCATGCGTTGTTTTCGCCAGTATCTTCGTTTGCTGCTAGGGTAGCACGATCGCAAAATCTACCCTACATTCTCCGTCCTCTGGGTACGCTCGATCCCGCAGATTTGCAGAAAAAAAAGCGATTGAAGCAGATTTATGCTGCTTTACTGGAAAAGCCAAATATCGCAGGTGCAGCGGCAATTCACTTTACTAGTACCTTAGAAGCTAAGGTTTCCGAACGTTTTGGAGTAAACACAAGGGATTTAGTGATTCCGTTAGGAGTAACGGGGAATTCGAGGACTGAAGTCATCACTACGAACTTACCAGCAAAATCGGAAGTCCCGCAAATACTTTTTATGTCGAGAATAGATCCTAAAAAAGGATTGGATTTGCTGATTCCGGCTTTAGAAAATATTTTGGCAGAAGGGATAGATTTTCAATTTATCTTAGCAGGTGCTAATCCTCAAGACCCTGATTATGAAGAGAAAATTAAAGCACGAATTGATAGTTCACCGCTCAAATCTCATACTACGATAACTGGATTTGTAACAGGCGATCGCAAAATTTCTTTACTACAAAATGCCGATTTATTCGTGTTACCTTCTTATTACGAAAACTTTGGTATTGCTGTAGCAGAAGCGATGGCAGCAGGTAAACCAGTAGTAATTTCCGACGGAGTTTATATTTGGGAAGATGTGAAAAATGCCGAAGCTGGTTGGGTTTGCTCTTTAACAGTTGAATCCCTTACTGATAATTTGCGTTTGGCACTACAAAATAAGACAGAAAGAGAAAACAGAGGTGTAAAAGCGCGAGAGTATGCTTTAAAAGAATATAGTTGGAATGCGATCGCAAAACAAACCATTCAAGCATACAAGGAAATTTTGTCATTAAATGTGAAGGAAAAATAAATTAATCTCAAAGGTCAAAATCCCGTTCCTTACATTCATTAGCCATTAGCCATTAGCCATTTTTACTATTAACTAATGACTAATGACCAATGACAAATGACAATCAGCTATATTGTTCTTTTGATTGCGGTTCTGGTTCTAAATTAAACAACAAATGCAAAGTTTGCATTGCTTTTCTTCTGGCTTCAATATCCTGCTGCGCCCGTAGTTGTACCATCGGATCGTGCAGAATTTTGTTGATAATACCCCTTGTTAAAGCTTCGATCACTTCTTGATGCTTTTCAGCAAATTCAGTGCCGAGACGAGACAACGCTTTTTCTAACTCTTGTGCGCGGATAGTTTCCATTTTATTCCGCAAACAACTGATGGTAGAAACCGTTTCTAGACTGCGCCACCACACATCAAAAGCTTGCACTTCTTCTTCTAGAAGCACTTCTGCTTCTCGCGCCATTTGCCTGCGACTTTCCTGATTTTGAGCTACTACAGCTTTCAAATCATCGACATTGAAAGCTTTCACGTTATCTAGCTGATTCACATCGCTATCAACGTTACGAGGAACTGAAATATCGATCAACATCAAAGGCAAACTAGGGTCGAGAATTGCCTCTAATTTCGAGCGATTTAACAGCGGTTCAGTAGCCGCAGTACTGGTAAAAACGATATCGGATTCTGCGATTACTCGCATCATTTCTGATAGCGGATGCAGTTGCAATTTTACTTCATCAGCAAACTTATTTGCCAATTCTTCCGCTCTAGTCATCGAGCGATTGATAATGGAGATGTTGGTTGCTCCTTTACTTATCAAGTGTTGCACTAATAGGCGAGACATTTTGCCTGCACCTAAAATTGCCACTTTATAAGGAGCTAAATTAGCTACTTTTAATTGTGCCAATTCTACAGCAGCCGAACTGATGGAAACCGCACCCGTACCGATGCTAGTTTCAGTGCGAACTCTTTTTCCAGCAGTAATAGCTTGATTGAGCAGTCGGTTAAGGATGCGTCCGACTCCTTTATATTGCTGGCATACTTTATGGGTATTTTTAACTTGTGCCAGAATTTGGCCTTCTCCCAATACCAGACTATCTAAACCTGCGGATACTCGCATTAAGTGCATTACTGCATCTTCGTGGAGCAAGATAAACAGGTGTTTTCTTAGTTCGTGCAATGGTAGTTTGCTAAATTCGCAGAGGAACTGGGAAACTTCCCGCACCCCTGGCTCAGTTTCACTAGTAACGATGTAAATTTCCATCCGGTTACAAGTGCTGAGAATGGCGACTTCTTCGATGTTAGGATAACTGAGCAGTTGCGCGATCGCATTTTCCATCTGCGGTTCTGGAATGCTCAGTTTTTCCCGGATTTCAACTGGCGCTGTTTTGTGGCTGAGACCTACGACTGCAATATTCATTTGCTAATGTTAATTGCTAATGACTAATTGCTAACTGTTAATTGGTAATGGGTAACGAGTAATAGCAGGTTTTTTACCATTATCGATTACTCATTACCCATTTATGTATGAACGAGTAATTATCTCAATTGCAGAGCTTTCGGTTCGTCAAACAAGTGGATGGTATCTACAAACCGAGCCGTTTTCGACTGAGTAGAAATTACCAAGCTATGAGTCCGGGCTCCTCCGTGGAAGAAACGCACGCCTTCCATCAAAGTACCGGGGGTGATACCGGAGGCTGCAAATAACACCGTATTGCCAGAAGCTAGTTCATCAGCATCGTAAACCTTGTCAGGGTCATTGATACCCATGCTTTTCAGGCGAGCGATGTTACCTTCTCTGCTTTCACCAATCAAGCCAGTTTTCACTACTTCTGGATCGTAGATCAATTGTCCTTGGAAGTGTCCTCCCAAACAACGCATAGCGGCAGCTGAGATCACGCCTTCTGGTGCAGCACCAATACCCATCAGAGCATGAATGTTAGTACCTGAAAAAGCGCAGGAAATGGCGGCAGAAACGTCTCCATCGCTGATCAAACGCACTCTCGCCCCAACTTGGCGAATTTCTTGAATTAGTTCTTTGTGGCGGGGTCTGTCCATCACCACTACTACCAGTTCTTCAACAGAGCGATTCAAACACTCAGCCAGAATTTTCAGGTTTTGAGTAGCGGACTTGTTGATATCGACGTGGCCCTTAGCGGCTGGGGGAGCGGCTAACTTCTTCATGTAGAAGTCAGGCGCAGCAAACAAGCCGCCTTTTTCTGAAATTGCCAATACTGCCATCGAACCGTTTTGACCGTAAGCAACTAAGTTCGTGCCTTCGCAAGGGTCAACGGCGATGTCAATTTCTACTAGTTCATCTGGATTGCAGTAATTTTTGGCGTCTTCGCGAGTACAAATGCCCACTTCTTCACCAATGTAGAGCATGGGGGCTTCGTCTCTTTCCCCTTCTCCAATCACGATGCGACCGCGCATATGAATTTTGTTCATCCGTTCCCGCATAGCTTCTACAGCTACGTGGTCAGCGGTGTTTTTCTCGCCTTTACCCATCCAACGGGCAGATGCGATCGCTGCTTGCTCTACTACCTCTATAATCTCTAAACCTAACGTATTCTCCACTGGTGGCTCCTCCGAACGGCTTGATTTTGCTACCTTTCATCTGGCTGTAACAGTTTTCAAGTCTATCAGAGTCGGGATCGCTATGAAGAAGTGTATCGCCTGAATCCGTGTTAAGTTTTGCTGCTTTGCTGTTTTGGGGTTGATGGGGCGTGGGGCAAAAAGGCAAAAAGGGTGGCTTTGCTATGTTCGATCGTAGTAGGTTTCGCGATCGCCATCATGACACTACCAGTTGAACCTCTCAAACAGCAGGAAATTGTTTACCCGGACAGCGATGGGCAGCCAATAGCAGAGAACACCTAGCAATTCCGCTATATCGTCACCATTCAAGGCTGGCTAGACTCCCTTTTTAAAGATGACCACACCATTCGCCAAGCACCTGATGTAATGGTTGTGTTTGGCAGACCAAAAGGAGATAGATGTCTTATCAACAATGGCGAGAGAATAACATTCCTCCTTAAGGTTTTTCGGCAACGTTAATTAGCTGAACAGCATACAAAAAGGTTGCAATTGTTCGGTAGAAATCTTGATAATTTTTGACCACTCTAATTTGATTCGCAGTATTAATTTATTACTGCTTTATGTGAAGTGCTTAATAAGTTTGTTTTCACAGCTAACAGTTTTACATTAGCTCCCATAATTTTTTTAGCTATCTTTACCGAATAGGCTGAATAGAGGTGCTACTATGCCAATAACAGCAGCTAAAAGATTTACTACTTGCAAAAACATACTTTGAGTCCCTGATGAAAAATATATGTAAAGAGAAACAGTCATTAATAATAGAGAAGCAGCAACAACAAACCACAGTAATTGTTCTTTCCTAAAAAGAGTACTTTGGCTTGTTTTAATAGGAGGACTTTCTGAAATATGAGTATAACTATATGATTCTGGCTCTAAGCTGTGATATAAAGATTCTTCTGGGTGTTGCTTATTTGCAGGTTTTTTTAATTCAAAAGTAAACACTGATGGTACACCTAGAGCTAAACATATAGAGAAAATATCAATGCTTAAAACTTTTGATGCCGCAGTTATATCTACTATACATTCTCTTGAACCACCACATTTTTTCAGGATTGATTGCAAATCTTGTCTGAGGTTGGAATAACTTAAAAACTCTGGTTCAAGTGGAAGAATTCTTAATTGTTTATATACCTGGTTATAAACATTTAATTTTTTTACTCCACTCATAGTAGTAGAGCCTAATGAACTGTATAATTTTATTGCATTTTTACTTCCTGTTTCAAAGTCAACAATATAATTACCTTTAGATAAGCTTTCAATTTGACAACAAATTTTTTCGCTTATATCTTTTGCATCAGGCTTAGATAAAGCTGGTTTTGTACCTAGCACATGAACAAATTTAATTCTTGTAACTTCTAGCTGATCGCACGCATAAGCAATGACGTTTACATAGGTATCTATGGTTTTTGAAAATAGAAATACCAACAAAGTTTTAGGCATTGTTTAGTTCCTCATAACGGCAAATACAGTTTTTCCCACTGACTTTACATAGTTTCAACGCAAAATATGACTCACGAGCATTATATCCAAGGCCGATTGAGAGAGTTCGACCTACACGATTGGCAAAGTCTGAGCGAAAAATTTCAAGTTTTTCGATAGAAAAATTCTTTTCATCTACAAAAAAAAGCAAATTGTCCCCGCCCTCAAATATGAAAGACGCCTCAAAGGTTTGTTCAACTGTTTGAGCAAACCATTCCATTGTCTGCTTGTATTTGGTCGCAAACTGAGTAAGTTCATTTGTATCATTTTTAAGCATTAGATATTCTAGATAGTGGCCAACATCATCTCCGTCAACAGCAATATAGAGTTTGGACATAATTAAAAAATGCTCGACTTCCTCAACCCAATTTTAGGACGCCACCCGGAACGCATCAAAGCCAATGTAGAAATCTACACTTGGCAAACTTGCCCCTACTGCATCCGCGCCAAAATGCTCCTCTGGTGGAAAGGCGTCAACTATAGCGAATACAAAATAGATGGCGATGACGCAGCGAGAAACCAAATGGCCCAACGCGCTAACGGACGCCGCACCGTACCCCAAATTTTCATCAATAATCAGCATATCGGTGGATGCGATGATATTTATCAACTCGATGGAGAAGGCAAATTAGACCCATTACTCACCCAGCCAGCCCTTTAATAAAAAAATTTAGTCCGCGCAGGCGGACTTAGTTTGTGTAGCCCCAGACTTCAGTCTGAGGGTAATATTTATGATCATCGACCATCCAGAATATCTCAAACACCGAAAATGGATGAGCCACGCCTTAAAACTGGCACAAGCAGCAGGTGAAGCGGGAGAAATCCCAGTAGGAGCGGTAATTATTGACAGTAAAGATAATCTAATTGCAGAAGGGGAAAATCGGAAAGAACGAGACAAAGACCCCACCGCCCATGCAGAAATTCTCGCCATTCGTTCTGCTAGCAAGGCTTTACAAGATTGGCATCTCAACCAATGTACCCTCTATGTTACGCTGGAACCTTGTCCCATGTGTGCGGGTGCGATCGTCCAAGCAAGAGTTGGTACATTAGTTTATGGAGTGGACGATCCGAAAACTGGCACAATTCGTACCGTAGCAAATATTCCCGATAGCGCCTGTTCCAATCACCGATTATTAGTACTTGGTGGTATCTTAGAATCTGCCTGTCGCCATCAACTGCAAACTTGGTTTGCTAAGAAAAGGCAGCCAAGCTTGCAGGAAATAAAAATGAAAAAGCAAAGTTAGTGTTAAACGGTATAAAAAAGCAGCACTTTCCATCAGAAAACTTGTTTATTTTTACTTTAGCCTGTTACCGATTGCCCCTTTTGAGTAATGACACCCCTAGAACTGTCCCTATCAGAGAAAACTATTTTTCCCAGTAAAATTACCGTGGAAGTAAGAAAGCTTTGATTTTGATATAGTTACTAGTTGCCAATATGATGATTCCTCTTGACTCTTCTACACGCGCTCTTGCTAGTTCCACACCTTCCAAAGTAACAAGCGTTACTTCTGGCGTCGCACCCTGGCTAAGTCAGTTAGCTTATCCCTTGGGGCGTCACCTTGTTTTACCTTTTTATTTCGGTAAGATTTCCGTAACGGGTCGAGAAAATTTGCCAAAAGAAGGGCCAGTAATTCTCGCTCCTACCCATCGGTCTCGCTGGGATTCATTTATGGTTCCCTATGCAGCAGGTAGAGATATTACAGGGCGAGATTTGCGTTTTATGGTTTCTGCTAACGAAATCGCTGGCTTACAAGGCTGGTTTATCCGCCGCTTTGGAGGCTTCCCAGTAGACACCGAGCATCCTGGAATTAGTAGCATTAGGCATGGAATTGAACTACTACAACAGGGAGAAACCCTAGTTTTATTTCCAGAAGGCAACATCTTCCGCGATAACTGTATTCACCCCCTAAAAATGGGATTGGCTTGGATAGCTTTGCAAACAGAATCGAATCAACCAGGTTTAGGCATTAAAATTGTCCCGATTAGTATTAAATATCAAGAATCCATTCCTCATCGGGGTTGCGATGTCGATATCCGCATTGGTTCGCCCTTAGATGCGGCTGATTACCGCAGCGATACAGTGAAGAAAAATGCTTTGCGTCTAACCAATGATTTACAAAATGCTTTAAAAATACTACATGAAGGCTAAATTTATAGTATTTAAGCAAATAATCTCGTTAATCAATAAAACAATCCAGCTTTGGTAGTCATAACAGCTATTTTCATCTTTTTTCAAATTCTTATCAGGAATAACTATCAGAGTGAGGGTTTTATTTCTGTTCCGGTACAACTCACTTTCGCCTGGGAATGTTAATATACTCCGAAGTCAATATCCATCCCGTTTGTGCAAGACGCAAACTTAGTTCATGGTACTTTCTAAAACCGTTCCCTTGCTCTGTATAACTAGCTTTTCTTCCCTGTCTTTCCTAGTAGCTTTGACTTTGCTATCTCCATTGCAGGTTAAAGCACAGGAGTCTTCCACTCCAGCAGCTTCTAGCCAAGCCCAACCCTTGGAAGAAAGAGACCCCAATCAATCGCGCCCTTTAAATCAAGACAATAGTTTACTCAGTATGCCAGGGGGACAGCGGCTGATGGCTGAAGCTAGTGATGCTGTTTCGGCCCAAAATTATGCTTTAGCAATCAAAAAGCTTCAGGAAGCTCGTCAAATCTTCAACCAACTGTCTAACTTCTATCAAGAGCTAGCTGGTAGTTTTTCCGGTATCGATAACCGCATCGCAGATAGCCAACGGCGCATGGCTGTAGATACTGCTCAAAAGCGAGATGAGGCAACTTATCAACTGGCGCTGGTACACCGCGCTCAGAATCAGCCCGAGTTGGCTGTTCCTTTGTTGGTTCAAATTATTCGTTCCCAAAATCCCACCCGCGAACTGGGTAAAAAAGCTTATCAGCAGCTATTTGAACTGGGATTTGTAGATTCGCCTTATCCTAAAACTGGAAACACCACCTCGTCTTCCTCTGGTCAATAGTAAAATTATGACGATCGCGATGCGCTGCCTTTGTCCCAACTAGCATGGGATTAAAGGTAGGCGTTAGCTTTTGTATATTTTTGTAATAAAACATGACAAACTAAAAGAATAGGTAAAAATAGGTAAAAATTTTACCTAAAAAAAACCGGAGCATGAAAGCTGTGGCAATTTACTCGGTAGATAAATTGCAACGCAACTTCAAACCCAGATTAGTCCGGACTTGTATAAGTTTTACGGAGCAGGAATGGAATGATTACCCCAGAGCAAGTTAAAGCTATGATCGAGGCGGAATTGCCTGACGCGCAAGTTCAGGTACAAGACTTGACTGGCGGTGGCGACCACTATCAAGTGACTGTAGTTTCTTCCTCGTTTAAAGGCAAGGGGCTTGTTCAGCAACACCAAATGGTTTACGGTGCGCTAAAACAAGCTATGTCTTCAGAAGCCATACACGCCTTGGCGCTGAAAACCTCAGTTCCTCAAGCTTCTTAAACCTCTCACCCAACCGCTTGATGCCAGATCGAGCTTTTTACTAATTACTAATCAGTAGGGCTAGTGCTGGCATTCTCTTACCAAAAAAAGGGTTAAAAGCTTTAGAGGAAGAAGTAGTCCTGCCCTAACCTGCTATTGTTGTACTACCCAGCCAAAAATATGACCCCGGAACTCAAAGAACGACTCGATAACTTGATTCACCAGAACAAAATTTTAGTATTTATGAAGGGCAGCAAACTGATGCCCCAATGTGGTTTTTCTAACAATGTGGTACAGATTCTCAATTCTTTAGGTGTACCATACGAAACCGTTGACGTTCTACAAGACTATGAAATTCGGCAAGGAATTAAAGAGTATTCTAACTGGCCGACCATACCCCAAATCTATATCAATGGAGAGTTTGTAGGTGGCTCTGATATCGCGATCGAACTTTATCAAAAAGGTGAATTGCAACAAATGGTAGAAGTTGCCTTAGCTTCCTAAAATTAAGTTTCCCCTACTTAAATTCCCTCATTAGTTTAAAAAATGAAAAAACTAATGAGGGAATTTCTTTTAGTTGAGAAAACATTAACGATCGGCCAAATCACTTTTTATAAAAATAACTAATGCCACTCTGAATGTTTATCTACCTGTAGGTTATTTCGCACCAGTACTACGATCCCCAAGCAGATATTTGAGAAAATTTTTCAATTAAATTAGCCAGACTAGTCGAACAAAGTCACTAGTAATATTCAGTTTCTGGTTGAGGTTGTGGCATTTCAAAGTTTGAAGGATCGTAGATATAGCGCGTAGCTTCCTCTTCTAAACGATGGATGCGATAGGGTTCCATCGCGTTAGCATGGCGCAGTGCTGCTAAATAACCGTCTAAATATAACCGCAAACTATCGTATCTGTAGCCTCGATTCCACATATCAACCAAGGCATCGGTTAGTTTTTGATAGTGGCGGATAGTTTGAGCATCCTGGAGCATGGTCTTGTATTGAAATCGTTTAGTATTAACACAAATTGAGAACAAAGGAGCAAAGCCAGCTAATTTTTTGGCTTTTTCCACTAAAATAATCACGTAACTAGGGTCAGATCTAAACGCCCTACAGATAGATTATAAGGTGTTCGATCGATAGAAAACAAATCCGCTTGAATATGCCAGGGATTTAGCCGCCGATTTTCGTAAATTTTCAGAATGCTACCTGCCATAACAAGTTTCCACAAGCATTTAAATTCATCGAAGTTTGGGACATCTGGTAATTCAAACTGGATAGATACCCTATCTTTATTTTAGCCATATTCACGAGCGCTCCTTGCTTGATGATGGTGGCTGAAAGGCTCGACCAAGTTGGGAAGCAAGGAATGGAGAACTCAGGAATGGGTAAAAAGGATATCAGTAGAAGAATTTTAATTTTGAATTAAAGATTACTTCTGACTTAATAAGCCTACGCTCCTTCACCGATCGTCTCCTATATATATAATTCCCTTTGAATAGCCAATCTTTAACAAGACCCCCTAGAATTATCCATCTATACGAATATCAAATGGGAATCAAAAGCGTCGAAAAAAGAATTTATATTCTAGGGAAGATGAACTGCTGTCGGGATTCTGATAAAACAGAAGGTCGATACTTGCTAAAGTTAGAGACACGCTCTTAATACTGTGACGGAATTTAATTTCCATCTTGGTATAAAATCCCAGTTCCTAAAAGAACATCTGGATATGAGCCAGGAAGCGATGACTAAAGCGAAGTTTAGCTATAGTACTTCGCCATATACTAAATAGGTGAGTAGTTATTGTTACAAAATTCTCAAATAGGCTCTGTTAACTTGAAGGGTATTCAGGCCAAGGAAAGCAAGCCTCTGTGGGATCTGTAGGTATTCAAATTATAGAAGGTAACCCGCATCTGCGATCGCTGCTCGGCTGGCACTTGCAGCAGGTAGGATATCGGGTTTATCAATCCGCCAGCCTCTATCAAGCTAAAGAAGTGTTTCATCTTCGTCAGCCAACACTTGTAATTATCGATTCGGATTTGCCCGATGGCGATGGTTTAGAGTTTTGCGGCTGGCTGCTGCGGGAACAACAGCCATATATTTTGATGCTTTCCGCACGCAATGCGGAAGCCGATATCGTGGCTGGGTTAAAAGCAGGTGCAGATGACTATCTAACTAAACCGTTCGGGATGCAAGAGTTTCTGGCCCGAATTGAGGCGTTGGTAAGACGCAACCGAATCACGATACCGCCAGCCTATCTTGATTATGGCGATCTCAAAATTGATTTAGTGCAACGGCGCGTCCGGTTTAAAGATGAACTTATCGATCTAACACCTCAAGAGTTCAGTCTGTTATACGTCCTAGCGCAAGCAAACGGAATGGCGCTCAGCCGTTCGGAATTGCTGCATAGGGCTTGGCCAGATGCCATTGATAACCCGCGCACGATCGATACTCACGTTCTTTCTCTGCGGAAAAAGCTGGAAATCGATCCAAGGCAACCCAGTTTGATTCAAACTGTCCGAAATGTCGGTTACAGGTTTAACCCGGAGTTTCTCAACCGCTATGCCTCTGGTGTAGAAGAGCGAGCAGCGAAAAGAGAAAGAGTAGATGAACATAGGAGTAGAGCGGAATTGCCAATTAGTAGTTACCAATAAGCAATTACCATTCCTCTGCTGCTTGTTGTTCTTGCTTAATCAAGTTTTCCCGTAGCTGTTGCCAGTTAATTTGGCTAGCTGGCAAGTCTTCTACTATTTTTCCCTGGTGTAAATATAAAACTCTGGTGCAAAACTGTTGGGCAATATCCAACTGGTGATTTGTCATTAAGATAGTTACCTTACCTTCATTTGCTAACTGAATTAAAACTTGCAGGAGGTGAGAAGCACGCCCCGCATCTAGGGCAGAAGTTGGTTCGTCTAATAATAAAATTTTTGGTTCGATTACTAAAGCACGAGCTAGCGCTACTAGTTGCCGTTGTCCGACAGACAACTGCACTTCCGTGCGTTCTAACCATTCTTCGGGGATGTGAAGTCGCTCGATCCAATAGTGCAGCTTTTCTTGCCGGACATTTTGGGGTAGCTTTCTCAAGATTAAAGGGTATGTAATGGCTTCCCGAACGGTCATTCCTAATAGCTTCGGTTCTTGAAGTAATAAAGTGACTTGTTGGCGGAGGGCTACGATCGGAATTGTCCGGATATCGCGATTTTCTAGATAAATGGTGCCACTAGTTGCTTCGTTTAATCGGTTCAATAACCGCAACAAGGAAGTTTTCCCTGCCCCTGATGGGCCAATGATGGCGATGCGATCGCCTGTGAAGACCTCAAAATTAATATCTTGGTTTAAAAGTTGGATGCCTACTGACGCAGTTTGGCTAACCTGCTCTAACTTTAGTAAGGGATGATGTCCGGTGGGCAAGGTAAGAAATCTCTAAATAACTTAATCTTTAGTTTAAAATCCGGAGGCAACGGCAGTAGAAATCGTCCAAGCGTCGATCGATAGCAATATTAAGGTAAAAACTAATAAAATCAAATACATCCAGGGTTGGGCTAAGGGGCGAACATCTATAGTATCAATGCCCGTTTTAGCTTGTACCTGCTTCACCATTTGAGCAAAACCAACTATTCGCATCGGCAATAAGTAAGCTCGATCGGAGGTGCTGACAAAGTAGTAAACCAGCCCTCCCTGACCCGTGCTACGGCATCTTAAATCTTTTACCTCTACCCAAGGTAAAGACCAACCTTTCCGAAAAAAGCTCGGTATCCAGCGAGGATAACTTACCTGAATCCCTCGTTCGTCTAATATCACTTTTTCGCTGAGAATCCCATACAAAGCTACCGCTCCTAAAATTATCCCCAACCACAGTAGTGATGGTGATACTGGTGCTGCCGTAACTTGGGCTAAAAATGGCAAAGGGATGGTAAGGGCTACGTACAAAGTTAGCAGGGTTAACCGAATCAGGGGAGAAATACGGAAAACCGATAATTGAGGTATTTCGTCGGAAAGAGTACGTAATTTTACCTGTTCACCACTTAGCGAATAGTTATTTATCTCAGAAGACTGACGATCGGCTGAAGATGAGGACACGGGGAAAACTTTTGAAACTTTACTTATTGTAATAATATAGCAGTCGATTTTCAGTTGACTGCTTTTAAGCAACGATCGCATCCCACTTGTCGATCACGCAAACCTTGACCAGGCGGTGACTTAGTAAACGTTGTATCTGGTGGATTGGCATTGTTGCGATCGCGTAATCTTTTTTTGAGACGTGACGAATCTCTGACATTTGCTCGGAGTACTGGATCGCATCTGCCCGCCGAAGAAAAACCAATACGTAATTACCCTGGCGAGATTCTTCGATGGCGGGGAGACCATTGGAAGCAACTACAAAGAAGCCTGGAGCTAAAGGAGAGTAAGACATTTCTGACCACGGAATTTATAGACAACTATACTTTATTCAGTATATTTACTGAATCTTCACTTACTCAACTCCTTCTTCCGGAACATTTTAAGAATTCTTTAAGATAACTTACTTATTTAGGAATATACGGACTGCCGAAGCAGTTTAAAAAATTATTTATCTACTCTTAAGGTATACATCTGGAGGCTAAAAATAAATATAAGCAGCGAGGAGAGGGTAAACTATCGAGTCAGCCCGAGTTTTTCGCAAAAATACCCTATTTTCTCTTAATTTAAAAATAATGGAGGATAGTATTTTGTTTTACTAAAATCTTGTATAAAGTAAGCTACTATACATTTAACCTACTTTACTTACGAGAGAGTAAATTCAAGGTAAGTATTTTTGGACAACACTCCAGCCAGTTAAAGAAACTGCCACGAATCCAAAAAACAAAAGAATGTTCGTTCCTATGTGAAGTGGTTTAGCCCAAGGATACCGTGGACTAATTAAGGTAGCGCTACCAGCCGAGATGAGAACTAACCCTACCACCGCTAAACCGATCGGTAAGTGTACTGAATGATTCAAGCTACCATAGTGGCCTAAAGTTCCCACAATACCGATCGTAAGTAGTACTAATACTAAGCCGACCACGATAATGCCGATCGCGTAATGAAAAGGGCGTAACCAGCTAAGGCGCGGTTGCTGCGATCGACGAATGTAAAACATGAAAAAACCGCTGGCAGCCAGCAACAGGTAACCCACGATGGATAATCCCATCGACCAAGCGGCTATCTTCCATAACCAAAGAAAATCAGGTAGATTCAAGGTGCTTTACCTACTTATCAAATCGGAAATTTCATACCCATGAGTAAAAAAGTAACTCATGGGCTTTATATGAAATTCCTAGCACAAAATCAGGAACACACCTTGAAATATCGTGGATGATATTAAATTGGCGATCTTATTTGGCAATTGCTAAAACAGGATTTGAAAAAAATGTAGTTTTTTCTACAGTGTTGTTAATGGGTTCTCTTTTAGGAAGTTTTTTTGTTTCTTCCTCTAGTGGCCGCTGAATGGGAGAAGCATCCTCAGAAGGCTCTTCATTTACCCGCAAGCGATCGCAAGGTATTTTATCTGACAAAATAGCACTGGCCATCATGCCACTGTGAATTTCCAACAATGCTTCGGGTATTGTTTCAAAAACCAGCCTTTGTCCTGGGAAGACAACCCTTTCAAAATACCAGTTAGGAATATTTGATATCCGGGCAACTTGAACCTTGCTGGTAGCATTTACATAGCAGCAAAGAATGTTGTTTTGGGAGTCAGGCGGTAGGGGATCAAGAATCTGAGCCATATTTCCTGAGCAGTTTGGTACCGAATTAGATGTTATTGAAAAACTTAACACCGAGCGATCCCGGTTTGTTGTAACTGCGACTACCAACTTACTAAATATATAAAATATCTATCTAAAGTTATAAAGTATTTTGTGTTATATGCTACTAATTTTTGAGAGTATCTCAGTGGAATAACAGAGTTAACTAGATGAGTCTTCTATTTTAAGAAAGTTTTTTGGAATCACGGATGGGGCTATAGAAAAAAGCTGATTTTCCGAGCTATTAGGGTAAAAAAGATGTTCGCCGATCGGTATTTGATGCGATATCCATATTTGCCTTTGCCAAAATAATCTGTATTGTCCTTTACCTCAAGGGTAACCAGCTGGCCAATTTCCGCAAAATTACTCTATCTATGAGAAAAGTCGATGCTATCGTAAAGTTATATGAAAATAATCATAATTCCTGAGAAAAGCATCCACAGCAGCAATGGCCACCAAACCATTTAGCTGTATCTTTTCAGCGTATACATAGTAATTTTTGATACACAAGTCAACAATGGAAACTCGCATCCTTTACGTCCGTCTTCCATGCAATCCGATTTTCCCGATCGGTGTTGTTTACTTAGCAGATCACCTTCACAAGCTATTTCCAGAAATTCTACAACGGATTTTTGACTTGGGAACAGTGCCACCTTTAGACTTTGTTGCTGCCCTCGATGCTTGTATAGATGAATTCCAGCCCACTCTGCTAGTTTTCTCCTGGCGGGACATTCAGATTTATGCGCCCGTGGGAGGCAGAGGGGGTAATCCGCTGCAACACGCTTTTGAGTTCTACTATGCGAAAAATCCCCTACTCAGGTTGAGAGGGGCGCTGGGCGGTCTCCGAGTAACTAGCGCGTACTATACGGAACTGTGGCGCAACCTGGGATTGATTAAACGAGGATTGAAACGGGCGAAGAAGTATCGCGTTAATGCCCGTGCCGTTGTCGGTGGTGGCGCAGTCAGCGTATTTTACGAACAGTTGGGGAAAAGTTTGCCACCTGGGACAATCGTTTCTGTAGGTGAAGGGGAAGCGTTGTTAGAAAAACTCTTGAAAGGACAAGATATTTCTGACGAAAGGTGTTACGTGGTAGGAGAAACCAAACCGCGCGATCGCATGATCCACGAAGCACCCACTAATATTGAGAAAACCGCCTGCAACTACGATTACATCGAAACCATCTGGCCAGAATTTCCCTACTACTTACAAGATAAAGACTTCTACATCGGCGTCCAAACCAAGCGCGGTTGTCCCCACAACTGCTGCTATTGCGTTTACACTGTCATTGAAGGAAAACAAGTACGCATTAACCCAGCCGATGAAGTGGTTGCCGAAATGCGTCAACTTTATGACAGGGGTATTCGCAACTTCTGGTTTACCGATGCTCAGTTTATCCCAGCCCGCAGATTTATCGATGATGCGATCGAATTATTACAAAAAATTCTCGATGCTGGCATGAGAGATATTCACTGGGCAGCATACATCAGAGCAGACAACTTGACACCCCAGTTGTGTGACTTGATGGCAAAAACGGGAATGAACTACTTTGAAATTGGAATTACCAGTGGTTCTCAGGAATTAGTGCGGAAAATGCGAATGGGTTATAACCTGCGTACCGTCTTACAAAACTGTCGCGACTTAAAAGCAGCTGGCTTTAATGACCTAGTTTCCGTAAACTATTCCTTTAACGTAATCGATGAACGCCCGGAAACCATTCGTCAAACCATCGCCTATCATCGAGAACTAGAGCGGATTTTTGGCAGAGACAAAGTAGAACCAGCCATCTTCTTTATCGGTTTGCAACCCCATACCCATTTAGAAGAATATGCCTTTGAAAATAATATCCTCAAACCCGGTTACGACCCCATGAGTCTGATGCCTTGGACAGCCAAAAAACTTCTCTGGAATCCCGAACCCCTCGGTTCTTTCTTTGGCGAAGTTTGTCTGCAAGCATGGCGTCAAAATCCCAATGACTTCGGACGAGAAGTAATGAAGATTTTAGAAGAAAAATTGGGTTGTGCCGATTTAGAAGAAGCCCTTTCTGCACCCATTGAATCAAAAGAAAAACAACTGGTAACAGTTGGTAATTAATATTTAGTAGTTAGTAAAAATAATTACTAACTACTACCAAATGACCAATGACAAATGACAAATGACTAAATCATGTTAGAAGGTTCTATACTGCAACAATTAGCCGATGCCCATAAATCAGGGCCAAGACCTTTGCGATTTGGAGTGTATTACAAAAATACCCTAGTCGCCCTCTGTCACGCCTTAGAAGATAGTATCCTCACTTCTCATACCGCTCCCTTAATGATTACCGCATTTCAAAGAGGTAAATGGTATCTTCAAGAGGCAGAAAGATATGGGGAAATTGCCAAAAAATCCCGCCAAATCGCAATCTTGGCAGCCCCAGATAGCGGCTTTGCAGAGCACCCAACTAGCAACTTGTCTAATGTAGCTTTGGTAGGATTGGAAACAGTCGATCCGGTAGCCCAAGAATGGCACTTGATGATTTTGTCACCGAGCTACACGGCAATGGTACTTTGTCAAGAATTATCACCATCTGATTATGGTGCAGAAGGTGCGCCAGAAGAAGACCGCGAGCGGAAATTTTATGGTTTTTGGACGTTTGAACCCGGGTTAGTTTTGGAAACGGTAAATTTAGCGATCGCTCATGTCGATCGCTATAATCCAGAACTAGCAAAAAGTTTAACAGAACAAGTTAAAGAAATTACCGAACAAGCAGCTAATTCCCAACAAGATAATTTAGGAGAAATCGTTTCTCGCGTAGTAGATTATCTTCACACCAGCCAACAGCATTTAATTACCGAACAAATACAGCCATCTCACTTAGAAGACTTGGATATCAATTTAGTTTCCAACGAATTACAAGCTTTCGTGCGAATGGCGCAATTAATGGAATTAGCTAATACTGGTAATCCAATGGCAACTGCTGAGGTGGCAGCTTTAGCAGAAGTGATGGGGCAACTTTTAGACCTTCCTGCTTGGCAATTAAAACGATTGCGTTTAGCTGGATTTTTACACGGCTTAGTTCCTTTGGGAGTGACAACTGTTAGTCCATTAGAAGAAGCACCTTGTTGTCATTTAGAACCTGGGGTACAAGCTTTGCGTGCAATGCCCAGATTGCAAGCGATCGCGCATATTATCACCCATCAAACTGAATGGTGGAACGGTAGCGGATCTCCCGGTGGCGTTTCTCACGATGCTATCCCTTTGGAATCGAGAATACTGGGATTAGTTGCTTATTTTGAACAGCGAATTACACAACTAGCAAAAGAAGCAGAAAATCTTAGTAGAGAGGAAATCCTATCCCATGTTTTAGCTGAGTGCCAAGCCGAAGCAGGGAAACGATGGGACCCCAAACTAGTAGAAACCCTAGCATTATTAGTGATGGGTTTACAACAGGGATTAAATCTACCAATTACTCCACCGAGAGTAACATCTGGAATGTGGCTACTAGAACCTTTATCAATTACAGAATCTAAAACTTATCAACAAACTAATAGTTAAGTTTTATGGACTTAGAAAACATTCGTGCGGGAAAAATCAAACAACTGCCTGGAATAAATTTAGAAGACGAAGATTTATCTGGCAGTAACTTGCGAGGAATTAACTTAGCCGGTGCTACCTTAGTTGGCACTAACTTAAGTGGCGCAAAATTAGAAGCTGCTCGATTAGAAGGAGCTAATTTATTAAGCGCTCAATTGATCGCTGCTGACTTAAGAGCAACCTTGTTAGGTGCTAATTTAATGCAAGCGGATTTAACTGGCGCTGACTTGCGAGGAAGCAATCTAAGAGGTGCTAATTTAATGGGTGCTAAGTTAACTCAAGCATCCTTTGCAGGCGCTTTTTTAAGCGGTGCTAATTTAATGAGCGTAAATTTAAAAGGAGTAGATTTACGCGGTGCAGATTTGCGTGGGGCTAATCTTAGCGGAGCCAATTTACAAGGCGCAGATTTGAGTCAAGCAGATTTACAAGGCGCTACTTTAACTAATGCAAATTTAGAAGAAGCAAATTTACGCGGTGCAAATTTAACGGGAGTAAACTTGACGGGAGCAAATTTGCTTTGTGCTGAATTGGAAGATGCTAATTTACAAGGGGTGAGTTTAGTAGGAGTTTGTTTGGTAGGAACTATGTTAGAAGCAGTCTCGCAGTTACCACAAGCAATTAAAATTCCGTTAAAAATAGGGGAAATAGAGCATATTATCAAGGAGGATTAGTCTAGAATTCCTCTCTCTTATTTAGAACGTAAAGATAACTCTAAGCTATAGGCTGCCAAATTATTAAGTTTTACTAATTTGAACCTAAGTAGTTGTGAGTTCTCTAAAATTGTTTTTATTGCTTCAAAAATTTGCCTTGAAGTAAGTATTTTCTTGGTCGTTCTATCCGATCCTTTTCCTCATCCAAAACCCCAAAATACTCAAAAAAATCAGACCCATCACTCCAGCTAAAGGATTTTTATCAATTCCAGTTACCCATTCAGGAACTTGGTTGGAAAATTGCACTAGCTGTCCTACATTAATTATGTAATAACCCCAAACTAACCCAGCGTGCAAACCGATCGATAATCCTAAACGTCCTTTACTACCTCGCTTCGCCCAAACTAAAGTTAAACCCAATAACAATAATGCTGGAAAGGTAGGCAAAGTGCGAATCATCTCGTTTAGGGGTTTGAGAAAATGTAAGCTAGCAAAAATAATTGCGTCTGCCCAAATAGCTATACCCGGTCGATAATCTCGTTCCAATTCATCTAAAAGCCAGCCTCGGAATACTAATTCCTCTGCAAAACCAATACCCAAAGCACTAATTAATCCTTCTAAAATTATTCTCGGTAAATTATCTGAATTTTGCCAAACCACCCAACCGAATAATCCCTCTAGCGCAAACAAACTAAGGGTAAAAACAAAGCCAATATTCAGACCTTTTAAAAGCTCTAAAAAATTTTTTCGCGTTCTTACTAAACCGTAATTTTTCAATAAATAGGGTTGCCGATAAACTTTTTTGCCCCAAAACTTAAGCAGCAGCAGAAACTCGATAAATAACAATCCCATTGTCAGAATTGTTACCAAGTTTCTGTCACGTACTAAAAAATTAATCGGTATGGCGATCGGCAACCATACCAAGAGTAAAATTATTAGCAACGAAGCTATCCTTAGGGGGAAAGGATAGCCAGCTAAATCAATCAGTTTAACTTTCAAAAATCCTCAATTTTTCGCTACTCTTCCGGTTCGATCGTACTAGTCAAACCATGATTTTTCAAAGTTTCACAGTAAAATTCTGCGTGTTCTTGAGCGCAAGTAATTACCAGTGCAATTCCGCTGTTGTGAGCTTCCATCATGATACTGACTGCCTGCGGTTGAGTCAGATTCGGCACAGTAGTCAGCAAAACTTGGACAACGTACTCCATTGGGTTGAAGTCGTCGTTATGCAGTAGCACCCGATAGCGAGGTGCAAGTTTCCGAGACGTTGAACGTTTTTCAAGGGTCTCGACAGACACTACTCTATCCTCCCCGTAAATTCAGTAAAATTTGGTCGATCTTTTTTGTTTTCATACGAATTACCCAAACATAGCAGGTTTGGGCAATGGTTTGGAATGCTGTAAAAATGGACTTTGCTTACCAAAACCGATGATTATACCCAACTCATCAACGATCTTAATTGTTGCTTACCTGAGCTAGTCACCAGTGTTATAACTGTTTTATCGGCTTTATGTAGCAAAAAGCACGGTTTGATTTTTGCCTTTATAGTCCTTAACACTTATTTATATCATTTATTTCGTACTCTAGTCACCAAATAAGAGAATTTTTTTACAAAAAAATGGATCTAAAGCCTCTTCCTTCTAAGGGTACTTTTTATATGCTATACTGTTTTGCGTAGGAGTAATCCACGCAAAATGATTGTTTTAGAATTCAAAGCTAAAGGAAAAGCATCTCAATATACAGCGATTGAGGAAGCAATTAGGACTGCTCAATTTGTCCGTAACAAAGCTATCCGTTTTTGGATGGATCGCACAGGTATAGGACAAAAAGAATTGTATCGTCTTAGTAAGTCTCTTAGACATGAGTTTCCTTTTGTTAACGCTTTGAATTCAAGTGCTTGTCAGGCTTCTATTGAACGTGCCTACAGTTCCATAGCTCGATTTTATGACAATTGCAAAAAGGCTGTTCCCGGTCACAAGGGATATCCCAAATTTCAGAAAAATTCTCGCTCAGTGGAATACAAAACTTCTGGTTGGAAATTATCTGAAACTAGGAAGCAAATCACTTTTACCGACAAAAAAGAGATTGGCAAGCTAAAACTAAAAGGTACGTGGGATCTCAATTTCTACCAACCAGAACAGATCAAACGGGTTAGGTTAGTCCGTCGTGCTGATGGGTATTACGTTCAATTTTTAGTTAGTGTAAACAATAAATCAGAAACCCAACCAACTGGTAAAACAATTGGCCTGGATGTGGGTTTAAAAGAATTCTACACAGATAGCAACGGACATACTGAACCTAACCCCAGGTTTTATCGAACAGGTAAGAAACGGCTGAAGTTTTATCAACGTCGTGTTTCTCGTAAAAAGAAAGGCTCGATCAACCGGAAAAAAGCTGTTAATAAATTAGGGCGAGTACACCTCAAAATAAGTAGGCAACGTGAAGAACACGTCAAGAGAATGGCGCGTTGCGTAATCCAATCTAACGATTTGGTAGCCTATGAAGATTTGAGGATAAAAAAATTAGTAAAAAATCATTGTCTCGCTGAATCTATTAATGATGCTGGTTGGCATCAATTCAGAAAATGGTTAGAGTATTTTGGGGTTAAGTTTGGCAGAGTAACTGTGGCAGTTAATCCGGCTTATACTTCTCAGGAATGTTCTAGCTGTGGTGCAATAGTCAAAAAGTCTCTATCCACAAGAACTCATATATGTGAATGTGGTTTTGTTTTGGATAGAGATTGGAATGCTGCTATCAACATTCTGAAACTAGCCTTGAGTACCGTAGGGCATACGGGAACTTGGATCTCAGATCCGAACGCTTTGGGAGATTCGACCTCTACTTAGGTTGGAGAAATCCTGCCCGAGCAAGTTGGGTTTGCGAACAAAGAATCACCGTACTTTTCGGGCGGTGAGTGTCAAAATAATTAGCAGCAAAAACCACTCTTTTCTGATATGGGAGCAAACCACCATGAATTCTGCTGTTGACTTTCAACCAAAACAAATCGTCTGTTTGGAGTACGAAGGAACACAGCTATACGGAGAAGTCATTCAAATTGTAGAATCTCGCCAGATGACTTGGCTGCGTCCTTTGATGTTGGCCATTTCTCCTTCCGATCGAAATTCAGACCAACTAGAACCTAGTTTGTACGATCTGCGACAAGGCGCAGATTTGCTTTGGCCGACATTTTTTTTCAGACCTGCCCTTGATACGGAAGTAGTGCCGCTTTTTACACACTTACAAATTTCAAAAACTCATACCGATCGTACTTCGATCGCACACCAACAACTCCAGCTTTTCGTGCGGCGAGTTTGGCAAGCGTACCAAAACAAGTTTTAAATATTCGAGGCGAGTTATAATATTTCTTAATAAAGCGCTGCTAGGTAAGTTTATCTGCGAAATATTAATTTTTCAGTTGATTTGACATCAGGAATTATTAATTTTGCTCGCGTAACATATAAACTGGTACTAACGCCATCAAGAAAAATTTTTCATTACAATCTAGTTCTGAAAAAAAATTACTCCCAAACCATTGCGGTATTAAATTAATTTAAATGAAGATAGGAATGAAAAAAAGCTATAGATAACCTTAAATGAGGTAACTATGGAACACAATATAGGGGTTAGCCTTTTCAGGGCTTGTTCTAAATTGATTACCTAAAATTAAAGTTGAAAGCTTATTTTGTTTTAGTAACTAGGGACTAATTTGATTCGACCCGCATCCATCTCATCCATTAATAATTCTAGGGCTTCGTAATCAACGTCTGAGATGTAACCCAGTCGGGTCAATTCGTAATTGATCTCGTCCTCGATATCCGGAGTCAGTTGCCGAATAAAGAGAGCTTTTTCTACTAGATGGCGAATCTCGTTTTTAGCTTCCACGGTTGTGGGCAGAACTCCTTATAGTTTCTAATTTTCTGCTCAAGGCAGATTGCTGTGAGTGATCTCAAGCCTTAATTTTCAGTGATCTCACTCACAGCACCCTAACTAGAAATTATGGTTGACTTTAAAATAGCTACAAAACTGGAGAGTAAAGCCGACGAAAACCTCGTTTGGCAGGGTGTATCAGTATTTTTTCGTAATTCTTCATTAACTTAGCAGAATTTAGCCCCTAACTGCTGGCTTTTTTCCTTTGTTAGTAATCGCAAGTTTTTGGCATTTCCGGAAATCTGTCTTGTTCGGTGTAGACAGAACCAAGGCAGTATAGCAGCAAAGAAGGACTATCACTGTTTCAATATTAGTGATTTCTATCCTAAGGGGTATGCGATCGCACAAAACATTCTCAGGAAAGTTGTTTTTGCTGAGCTAGCTAGTCCGGCTTTTCTAGAGTAGAATAACTGCCTAAGTCCAATTACGGTCTATCCTTCTACAGACCAAAACTCAGGCAGTGCATTTCCGTATATTTACATACTTTATTAACCCTTCTTCTTTCTCAAAACTTTAAATAAGTGGCATAGGAAAATGAAGATTCCGTAAAAACCCTGAAAAATAGTAGGCAATCCCACGACTCAAAGGATAAAGTCGAAAGCATCAAGAGCAATTCTTTACAGATTATTAAGGGAGATGGAATTATGCAGACCAGATTTACGACTTCCCCAACGACAATTATCAGACCAAATGGCCATTTGAATGCAGCTAACGCCTCGGAATTTGGCCGTGAGTTGGCAGCAGCGATTACAGCCGAACCAACAGCTACTGTATTAGTTGATATGGAAGAAGTAGAATCTTTAGATAGTGCTGGCCTGATGGTACTAGTTTCCGCTCTCACTTTGAGTCAAGGTCGCAACCAGAGATTTAGCCTTTGCGGTATATCTGCTTCCATCCGGATTATTTTTGAACTAACTCAATTAGATAGAGTATTCGAGATCTTTGAAAATCAAGCAGCTTTTGAAAAAGCACTGGCTCAGGCTTCTAACCACTTAGCGATCGCATAATCCGGCCTCCATCCTAAAAAATCATTTTGAAACAAACAAGGTTTTGCTACAAATCCGAGCTTGCCTAACCTGCTCAGCGTCCTTATTTTGGGCTCAAGCAGTGTTTTGGCATGAGAAAAAGCCGTTTGTTCTCTCTACACTAATTTTTACTAAATCAAGCTGAAAGCGCTTAATTGCCAACCACCTTAGAAACCAGCGCAATTTTTATTCTGATCCGCCAAAAGAAAGCACTCTCACGAGTCAGAACAAGTATGATTAATTGATTAGGACAGACACACTACAGATGCCTTGTCTTAGAAATCTACGAGAGTGTTGTTGTGGCAGTAGCAATAGAAGAATTACTAACATCCGAGATTCTCAAACCAGCCCGTTATCTAGGTAACGAGTTAGGAGCAGTACATAAATCGTGGGATGCCGCAACTGTCCGTTGGGTGTTAACTTATCCCGAAGTCTACGAAGTTGGGGCATCCAACTTGGGACATATTATTCTCTACAATATTTTGAACACCCAGCCCCGGCAGTTGTGCGATCGCGCTTACTTACCGGCTCCAGATCTAGCAACCAAATTAAGAACTACTAACACACCCCTTTTTGCCGTCGAGTCCAGGCGACCCTTGACGGATTTTGATATTTTAGGGTTTAGCCTCAGCTATGAATTAGGCGCTACCAACATTTTGGAAATGTTGGATTTAGCAGGAATTCCCCTTACCTGGAAAGAAAGGGAACAAGCAGGCAGCAAAATACCCCTCATTTTTGCCGGAGGACAAACGGCAACCTCTAACCCCGAACCATACGCCGACTTTTTTGACTTTTTTGCCTTGGGAGATGGAGAAGAACTACTCCCGGAAATCGGCTTAATTTTAGAAGAAGGCAAAACCTCCGGATTGAGTCGAGAAAATTTATTGCTCGAATTGGCACAAATACCCGGCGTTTACGTGCCTCAATTTTACGATATGGCAGAAGATGGGTCAGTCCATCCCAATCGTCCCGACGTACCAACTCGCATTTTACGACGAGTAGCCGCTCCCATTCCCGCCTACTCAATCGGATTGGTTCCTTACGTGCAAACGGTACACGATCGCCTGACCATTGAAATCAGACGTGGTTGTACTCGCGGTTGTCGCTTTTGTCAACCGGGAATGCTGACTCGTCCGGCGCGAGATGTCGCACCAGAACAAGTGATCGAAGCAATTGAAGAGGGAATGCGGGAAACTGGCTACAATGAGTTTTCCTTATTGTCCCTCAGTTGTTCCGATTATCTGGCCTTACCCGCCGTGGGAGTGGAAATTAAAAATCGCTTGAAAGACGAAAATATTTCCCTGTCCCTACCAAGTCAGCGGGTAGATAGATTTGATGAAAATATCGCCAACATCATCGGCGGTACGCGCCAAAGCGGTATTACTTTTGCCCCAGAAGCCGGCACTCAGCGGATGCGCGACATTATTAACAAGGGTTTGACTAACGAAGAATTACTTAGAGGAGTCAAAACTGCCTACGAGCAAGGTTGGAATAAAGTTAAACTCTATTTCATGATCGGTTTGCCAGGGGAAACCGATGTCGATGTGTTGGGTATTGCCGAAACCGTCCGTTGGCTGAGACAAGAATGTAGAGAAAAAGGTAGAAAGCCAGTCGAGTTTAATTTAACGATTTCTAACTTTACTCCCAAACCCCATACTCCTTTCCAGTGGCATTCCGTTTCTACCGCTGAGTTTGAACGGAAACAAGCGCTCTTAAGAGAAGAGTTTCGATGGATGAAAGGGGTAAAGGCAAACTTTACCGACGTGCGAATCTCCGCAATGGAAGATTTTATCGGAAGGGGCGATCGCAGATTAGCGTCCGTACTTTATCGCGCTTGGCAACTAGGAGCCGGGATGGACTCCTGGTTTGATAGCGTAGAGCGAGCTCATGCCGCTTGGGGAAATGCGATCGCCGAAGCTGGTTTAACCTGGAAATATCGCTTAGTAGAAAATGGTGAAACCGTATTGGGGAATGGTGATTGGGGACGAGTGGCTGGCGAAGAAACTATCTCCGATACCCTACTAGATCGACCCCTACCTTGGGATCGTATCGATACCGGAATAGATAAAAGCTGGCTCAAAGCGGACTTACAAAAAGCCTTAGCAGCAGCCACAGTTCCCGATTGTTCTTTCGATGGCTGTTCCCATTGTGGTGTTTGCGGAACCGATTTCGGTCATAATATAGTTGTTCCACCTTTACCAATACCCGAATTTGTCGGGCATTTTACGCCTAATTACGTTGCGAAAGCAAGGTTGCGGGTTTGGTTTGGCAAACTGGGCGATATGGCTTTAATGAGTCATTTGGATTTAGCTCGTTTATTCGATCGCGCCGTGCGACGCGCATCCCTACCCGTCGCTTTTACCAACGGTTTCCATGCAAGTCCCAAAATTTCCATTGCCAACGCACTACCGCTAGGAGCCACCAGCGAGGGAGAAATCGTAGACTTTGAATTGACAGAGGCTATGGATGCGGCAACTTTCTTACCAAAGTTAGCCCAGCAACTACCCTCAAACATTCCAGTCTACCGAGTTGAAGAAGTAGACTTAAAAGCCCCTTCCGCTACTCAATCTTTGGAAAAAGCAGCATATTTTTTGACCGTTGAGTCATCTGTTGATGCTGCCGTCGAACAATGGGAAAATTGGATAAACGCCGTCAAAAATGCCGATCGCATCACGGTAGAACATACCACCAAATCAGGTAAAACCCATTTGGTAAACTTGCGCGATCGCCTGTTCGAGTTACGGCTTCTCGACCCGGATTCTTACCACCCAGAACAGCCCCAAATCCTATACTATGTAGGCAGTTGTCACAATGATGGGAACTTGCTGCGGCCCGAACAAGTGATTTATATGTTGGAACAAATGGCAGGTTGTAGAATCAACTTGTTAAAAGTTCATCGCCTAAAACTGATCCTAAGCTAGCAAGGAATTATCTATTTTTTCTTTGCAGCATTCAGCTTCCCACTACAACCAATCGTACCGGACGGTTTGATTCCCATACAAGAGTTGCCCCCCGATCTGCCCATCTGCTCGTACCATGCTAGGTATATCATAAGGGTATTCGGGACTACTACTTGTGCTTTCCTAATAGTTGTAGTGCATCACTTCATCACTTCTTGTTTCAGTCAAATCATGCTCAAAAATTAACTAGTGTGATAAGATCCGATGAGAGAGTTAATCAAAGATCCGCCAGCGGCGGTTAATGTAAGCAACTCGCGAGTGGTTAACTCGACAAACAACATTTGGCTATAGTTGAGTATTGAGGAAAACTAACTCCGAACCTTAACGCTATTGCTAGGGGGAAGCAAGCTAAGGTCAACCTGGAAAGTATTCCTATCAACCACTCAATTTGACTTTAGTTTCTCATGTCACTCTCACGGCAACCACTTATAGTGATGGAAGCGTGAAATTTGAATAGAGCAACTACGGTTACTATTTGATTAGCAAATTGCTACCAATACCGATCGCGATCGTGATAGTTAAATTTACTTTCACGATGCTAGAAAAGGTGTATAGCAGAGTTTACTGACAGGCAAATTTAAGTATGTACTCGACCGGATCTCGGGGAACGGATTTACCTAGCTGGTGTGTTATCACCTTCAATCTAGAGGGAAGTCCGTCGCAAGAAATTTACCGTCTGCTATAAAAGCAGACTGCTGCCTGTGGACGCTGTATAAGGCCATAATTTCGGATATAAGTTCCGAACCATCCTGATTGGGATGTCCCCAAAATGGCAACAGCAGATCGAACGGGAACCGATCGATGAGAAGCATGGCATCAGCCATAGACGAATCAAACCGTCCTCAGTCTTTGTTTTAGTTGGCAGTCCCAACTATCGCAAAGCTTAGTAGGGGTACTTCACAGGAAGCTGATGTAGCTTGTTAACCAATTCAGGGATGCCACTGTTAGTACCCGCATATTAGTAGGGCTGGGTTTAACAAAATATTTACTAGCGTTGCCAACGTTCCGTTGAACCGCTTACCTACAGTACAGCTTGAATTACACGAAACTTTGAGATTTGCTGTTTGTCAAAAGCGAAATTTCTCACTACCTAATCGACCGATCGGTAAAGCGCCAACAGTTGAACGCAAGAGTCCAAATATATGTCCAAAGCTCAAGCTTTGCCAATCTTTAAAAATATTTGGGACACCTCGATCGAATTTTGTCCTTAAAACCCAAGCCGCTAATATTGACCGGAGGACTTCTGTAAAAGCGTGTTTTTCTAATAACTTGTTTAATTTGCTACAAGCATAGTTGGGTAAACCGTTATTACAAAGAGTGAATTCTTCAGGGCAAAGCTAACCCTATCGAAGTCCGAAGTTAAAACTTTAGCATCAGCTTGTAGACTGTGGACGATAGAAAATTTGGTAGAAATATGGCGTGAATGTTGGTTAATTTGTGGTTCTCCAGCCATTTTCTGGGGAGTAGCAAATATTTGATTCTCTTCTGTTGAACCTTATTACTATTTCAGACAAAACCAAGAAGCACTTTTGGAGATTGTTCGTGCCTTAGTGCGGATAGATCCCCTGAAGAAAGCGTGCTTATTTTTGAGGAATTTGAATGCCAAAGCAAATTATTATCGCCGAGCAGCATCGCATCGCTGCTGTTTTTTCCGAAGATCAAATTCAAGAACTAATCGTTGCCACTGGCAACCATCAAGTTGGTGACATATATCTTGGTACTGTAGAAAACGTACTTCCCGGTATAGATGCAGCATTTGTTAATATTGGCGATCCGGAACGTAACGGATTTATTCACGTATCAGACTTAGGGCCACTCCGATTAAAACGTACCTCTGGGGCAATTACCGAATTATTGACGCCTCAGCAAAAAGTACTGGTGCAGGTAATGAAAGAGCCAACGGGAAATAAAGGCCCCAGGCTGACTGGCAATATTACCTTACCAGGACGCTACCTGGTATTGATGCCCTTCGGTCGCGGTGTTAACTTATCCCGACGAATCAAGAGCGAAAACGAACGCAACCGATTAAGAGCATTAGCAATTCTGCTCAAACCAGCTGGAATGGGTTTATTAGTACGAACAGAAGCAGAAAACCGCCCGGAAGAAGCAATTATTGAAGATTTAGAAGCGCTGCAAAAACAGTGGGAAGCCATTCAACAAGAAGCAGTTGCCACTAGAGCACCTGCCCTTTTGAATCGGGATGATGATTTCGTGCAGCGAGTGCTACGAGATATGTACAGCGAGGATGTCAATCGCATCGTGGTAGATTCCCACACAGGCGTCAAGCGAGTCAAGCAACACTTGATGAATTGGAGTGCGGGGAAAGCACCACAAGGAGTGTTGATCGACCATCATCGCGATCGCTTATCTATTTTGGATTACTTCCGAGTCAATGCCGCCATTCGAGAAGCCCTCAAACCGAGAGTAGATTTGCCTTCTGGTGGTTACATCATTATCGAACCCACAGAAGCACTAACGGTAATTGACGTTAACTCCGGATCTTTTACCCGTTCTGCCACAGCGCGAGAAACCGTTTTGTGGACGAACTGCGAAGCCGCCACGGAAATCGCTCGTCAGCTACGTTTGCGGAACCTGGCAGGTGTAATTATCGTTGACTTTATCGATATGGACTCCCGGCGAGACCAGCTACAGGTATTAGAGCATTTCAATAAAGCTCTCAAAGCCGATAAAGCTAGGCCCCAAATCGCCCAATTGTCCGAACTAGGCTTAGTAGAACTAACCCGCAAACGCCAAGGTCAAAACATTTACGAGCTATTCGGTCGCCTTTGCCCCACCTGTGGCGGTTTGGGTCATGTAGTTCATTTACCTGGTGAAAGTGGCATTCGCGAACGAGAATCGGTAGTAATTCCACCAAGAGAAACTACTCCCACCACCGCCGCCCGCAATGCTTTTCCCGGTGTAGAAGAAGCACCGGAATATCAAGGAACTTCTTACCGAGTCACCCTTCCGACAGAAACCAGCCGTCCAGTATTACCCTCCCCAACTCCCAAGAGCGAGCCTCCTGCAAGGGAAGTCCCAGTTAGAGACAATTACTGGGATACAGAAGCATACGCAGATGATTTGGCTCCTGAGGGCGACTTGCCAGACCTCGACTTGCTCAATCATCCCAACTATCAAGAACGGGGTTTAGGTGCGAATGCTCGCCGTCGTCGCCGCCGCCGAATTGGTTTGGGAGACGAAGAACCGGCAAGACCGAGCAGTGGCTTTATCTCTCCCACTTCATCTCCCGGTGCGATCGGAGAATCGGGAAAATGGCTCAACGAAACAGAAATGCCTACATCTGCTAGACCTTATTCCGAACGTACTGCCAAAGGGCTGCGTCTCGATCCCGATCGCACTAACCGACCGATTAAGCCGGAAACTACACCCCCAGAAATTATTTCTGTGGAAATGTCCCCGGAAGAACAGCAGGTTTATGCGTTCATGGGGGTATCTCCTTTGGTGCGCTTAAATCGCCAGGTGAAAAATCCAAAAAGCTCGACCGTGATCGTTAAATTGCCCGGACAGGCAGATGAAGATGCTCTGTTAGAAACATCTCAACCTAGCACAGAGGCAATTAATCGGATTACGACAGAGATAGAAGAGGAGCGAAGGGTTCCCAATTATTCTGGCGAAGATGATGACTCGGATCGGGATAGCGAAGACCAAGACATCTATACAGGCGATATCAGTTCGGAAGCCGATCGCGTCCCAGAGACAGCAACCGAAACGGAAAATGGCGATCTGAGTATGCGTCGCCGTCGCCGTCGCCGTTCTTCCGCGATCGAATCCGATGGCAATCAATAAAGTGAACGAACGAAGATGGGAATGAGGGAATGGAAGAAATCGTTTCGATTAATCAGTCAGTAAGGGTAGAAAATGAGCGATCGCCAATTCTTCCCTTATCTTCTTCCCCTCATACCCCCCTTCATTCTTCTTTCTCTTTAACTATTTCTCCTTCTCAAGAACTGATTGCGGGAATAGATGAAGTAGGAAGGGGCTGTTTGTTTGGCCCAGTAGTGGCAGCCGCCGTAATTTTACCAAATGCTGTCACTACTGAATTGGCGGCGGCGGGAGTGAAAGATAGTAAGAAATTAACTAGCATCGGGCGCAAAAGATTTGCCGAACAAATCAAGGCAGTTGCCCTAGATTACCAAATTGGTTGGGTATCGCCTCGCGAAATCGATCGGATGAATATTTTTCAAGCTTCTTTGTTGGCAATGAAAAAAGCTGTCTTCAAGTTAAAGATGCAGCCAACTCTTTGCTTGGTAGATGGAAAATGGCCGATTCCAGATTTGCCAGTCCCGCAACAATCCATCGTCAAAGGCGATGAAAAATTAGTGGCGATCGCAGCAGCAAGTATATTGGCGAAAGTGTGGCGGGATGAATTAATTATTCGTTTAGCTGCCAAATATCCGGAATACGGTTTAGAGGCTAATAAAGGTTATGGCACTGCTAAACATATTTTGGCATTGGAAAATTATGGCCCCACCCGTTGGCATCGCCTTTCTTTTCGTCCCTGCCAGAAAGGGAATAGGGACTAAGGAAAGGGCGAGGAAAAATTTTTCTTTATTGAAACGATCGCTAATATCGCGGTTATTTTGATTAAACTATTGGCGATCGACGATCTGCTTCCAGTTCACCTAAGCGCTGCTACTTTTACTATTTATGGCAGAGGAGCTTGAGTAAGCAGGGGAAAGATTATTGACCACAGAAGAAAGCGAATCGGGATGGGAAAAATTGATTAACCATTGGTGACGATCGCAGGTGCTTGTGCAGAAGCAGTATTCTCGTTCGTCACTGTCGCCCATTTACAATAGTCCAACAGTAATTGGTGCATCAAACGATGTTTAATTGTTAACAACACGCTTTTGAGTAACCCATTACCCGTGGCTTCCAGCACTGGTTTAGGGGTCAACCAAAAAGGCGGCGGTAGCTCAACCTGAACTTGTAAGTCTGCTTTTCCTTTCAGG
The DNA here is from genome assembly GCA_036703985.1 of Leptolyngbyaceae cyanobacterium. Lineage (GTDB taxonomy): Bacteria > Cyanobacteriota > Cyanobacteriia > Cyanobacteriales > Aerosakkonemataceae > DATNQN01. The sequence goes on along the minus strand of DATNQN010000022.1, from coordinate 168,488 downwards.
TGAGTCACTCCGTTAATCTGGCATGGAAAAAGCCGTCCTTTTAAGTTGAGAGCAAAGCGCTGGTTGACGTATTCGATACCCCGAATTTGACAGCCAACTGATTCTAAATGAACCGTACCATCGCTTTCCGACCATACTCGCATATCAACGGTAGGCTGAAGAGTCAGCATCATAAAGTTCAAAGGGCGCATTTTCAAGCGGAACAGTTCTTCACTCAGCTGCTCTATCCGAGATGGGTCTACGAGAGCTTGTACCAGACGTTGAGGCTGGCGTAAATAATGTTTAATTGGTATGGGCTGTTCTGGAACAGCCATTTGAACTGATTGGGAGGCGTCGAATCGGGTGTGCATAGGAGGAAGAAAAACGCTGTACTATACAATTCTTAATTAATTTTACTTTACAGTTCTTAAAACTTTGGGGGAAAGTTTTAATAATAATAGAGCTATTCAGCCCTAAGTTATAGAGTTCGGAACAAAATCGTTATTTATGCGATCGTAAATCTTCATAAAGAAATACCAATTATCCGGAATATCTATCCAGCAAAGGTTTACCCTGCTACGGGAAATTATCAACAAACTGAGCGTTAATTTTATGAACTTATCGATTGCCCATTTGGGACCAACTGGTACTTACGCAGAAGCAGCTGCCTTAGCTTATGCCAATTGGCTAGTCCGGGAAAAAGGAACTGAATCGCTTTTGTGTCCTTATCCCAGCATTGCCCAAACACTGGAAGCAACAGCCCAAGGATTAGTTAATTTGGCTGTTGTACCAGTGGAAAATTCTTTAGAAGGTAGCGTGACGATGACGCTAGATAGTTTATGGCGACTGGATAAGCTGCAAATCCAACAAGCTTTGGTCATGCCAATTTGTCATGCTTTGCTATCATATGCAGCTAATTTAGAAGAAATTAGAACAGTTTATTCTCATCCACAAGCTTTGGCGCAGTGTCAGGGATGGTTGGACAAATTTTTACCATCGGTGCAGTTAGTACCGATGAATTCCACTACCGAGGCGCTTAAAGATCTCGAATGGGATCGGACAGCAGCTGCGATCGCCTCTCAAAGAGCAGCCGAACTATACAATTTACCAATACTGGCTTGTCCGATTAATGATTACCTGGGTAACTATACTCGTTTCTGGGTATTGAGTTTACAGCCTTCACCAGGAGGTACTCACACTTCGTTAGCTTTTAGCGTTCCAGCTAATGTACCGGGCGCACTAGCCAAACCATTAGATATATTTGCCAAACGAAATATTAATTTAAGCCGGATCGAATCGCGCCCTACTAAGCGATCTCTAGGCGAATATCTATTTTTTATCGACCTGGAAGCTGATGCCAATCAACCATTTGTAAAAGCTGGTTTAAATGAATTAATCACTCATACAGAAACTTTAAAAATTTTCGGTAGCTACACGGTCTTGCCAATAGAGGTAGAAGCATCTAGTAATTGAAAAAGATTTCATTAATTCGGTTTCTCCCATCACGAAATGATGATATTTTATGGTAAAGAAGATAAATTTTCATTAAACTAAATCATTGAAACTATTTATTCTCCAGCATAAACACCTGATTAATCTCAGTAACCTTGTTATTTATTAAGAGAAAAAACATCTTTATTGAATTACCAAAATTTTTATGTTTGAAGCTGCTCAAGGGATTCCCGGCTTACCAGATCTCACACAGCCAACACAGCTAATCCAATTTGGCACAAAATTATGGCGAATACTGTTTATTTTGGGAAGCATTGTTGCCTTTTTAGGAATTGCACTAGCTTTACTTAACTTTTCTCGCCGCCACGATGAAGTAGAACCAGCTATTTTAATCAGACAATGGCTGGAAGGCTACTCGGTGTTATTACGAATCCTGTTACATGGAGTATTAATTTTCTTTTTAGTAATCACTGGTTTTTTTGTGTGCTCGACATTGGCTAATCGTTACCACTTTTGGGAGAGAGCAAGAGTAACGCAAGTAGCTGAAAGCGTTGCTGGAGAAAGGTTAGAACAGCCTGCACCGCAAGTTCGCTATGTAATTGAAGAACCTTATTCTTACAATACTCAAGTTGGTAATAGAATCGTCCGCGTACAGGAAACGCGAACTATCAACCGTTTTTTAAGAGTTTCCGGTTCGCAAGTTCAAGTAAAAATCGATCAAACTCCCGATCCGCAAAAAAATGGTCGTGCAATTTATCGAGTAGATTTTGTAGCTGATTACTTAGTTGTCAACCAATTAGCAGCAACACAGAATTTCTTTTTTGAGATATCTCCACTTAACGGTTATTCATTGCTACAAAATTTTAAAGTAGAGCAGAACGGTAACAGGTTAAACCCTACTAATCCAGGCGAATATAGCTTTCCATTTCGGCTTGCGCCAGGACAAGAAACTCGTTTTAAAATAACCTATCAAGCTCTAGGTGCGCCACGCTGGGTTTATAACGCTAACGGACAATTACTTTCTAATTTCCGGCTGAATGTGTTGGCAAATTTTCCTGGTGCTGATTTTGCTAGTGGGATTGTACCAACTGAAAGTAAGGTTGAAGGACAAGGTACTCGTTATACCTGGATATTTGAGAATAATGTATCGGTTCTTAATCCATTTGGAGTGTTTACAGCAACTAGCAAAGTGCAGAATTTAGGAATTTTGCCCCGATTACTTACATTAGCTCCCGCTTTATTTATTTGGTGGTTATTATTGCTGTATTTATCATTACCAATGAGTTGGCAAAATGTAGCGATCGCAGCAGGTGTATTTTTTGCCTGTATCTTATCTCTAACCTACACTAGCCGCATTATTGACCCTCAACTAGCTTGGATGGCAATTTCTTTGTTTTTGCTAGCTTTAGCCTGGGGGCTGGGTAGAAACTTGCGTGCTTCCTTAGCAGCGATAATTTGTACTATTACGGGCGCAATTCTGCCAGTTTTAGGATTATTAGTACCATATAGTGGTTTAACTCTTAGTCTGGCAGGATTACTATCAGTTGCATGGTTAGCTGTGGTTAACTGGCATGGTTTTTATCGGTTGAATCAGCCTACTCGGTAAAAGTAGGTATTTTAGAAACCCGGTTTCTTAAAGAAACCGGGTTTCTGTAATCCTAATTATCTGAGTTTAATTTCCTGTCGATCAAAAGATAGCTTTTTCTTCATTGCGGAAGCAAAAGCTAAGATGGTTACTGTCAACAAACCGAAAATAGAAACAGGTTCAGGTACAGATTTAGTAGGGGGCAGCATTGTTTCCAACTTGATATTATCAAAATAAACATCACCAGCCACTCCCCACGAATAAAAGTAGTCTTCTAGGGTTAACTGAATGCTTTTATTGGTAGCAAATGAAATAGAAATAGGTTCCCATTTTCCCGTGTCTGGTAATTCCAAAAAATTTTGAACTAAGTTAATAGAGTTACGACTCGTTCCAGCTAACCATACATCTGCATTTCCTGATAAGGTAGTGCGATATCCAACAAAACCGCCTAAATCATTTGGACGACTCCATCGGTTTGCTAAACCAAGATAGTCGAATGACAAGCGGTAGGTTTGAAAAGGACTGCTGAAACTTTGGAGGGAAAAAATATCTCCCCCATTTTTTAAGCTAGTGAATGAAAGGGCTTTGCCACTTCCCAAAGGATCGTTAACAATTACTCCAGAATGACTTCCATTATCTTTTCCCGTCCATTGAGAGAGATTTGATTCAAAATTCTCGAAGAAGAGAGTTGTAAAATTTGCTGCTTTGGCAGGGTTACTTTGGACAATTGCCAAAGATAAAACTGCCCCGGTAGTAGCAGCTAGAACTTTCTTAAACTTTTGGTTCAGCATAGCTTGACTCCCAGAAAAATTATTTTCTGGACTTAGTTTAGGTTTGGTTCCCTAACTGGCGATCAAAATCGATCCAGATATGAATTTTTGTTAAGGTCTAGGATAAATTCCGCCTGCGCCTGAAGCATAAATCACTTTTCCTTTGTCCCATACAAAGCTGCGAACCTTTTGGCTGGCTTTAACGGCTATGCTAAGTGCTTCTTTTAGGGTTTGGTTATATGCAATTAGCTTTTCTCGAAGTAATTTATCTTTAGGTGCTTCCAGTTGACATACTAATAAAGTCATTCCTAGCCAAGAAAAACCCAATTTGTCCAAACCTAGTTTATTTTTTAGTGCGTTGATTTCTCCATTTTTTAGTTTAGGATAAATACCATCTTTCTTACCCTTATCTAAAATTTCCGTCATTTGCGTAGTTGCTTCGCGCCATTTTTTGATTGGTACTACGTAGTAATTTAGGCTACAACGAAAAACTTCATCTGTTTCTTCTCTTAAAGTCTCAACGAATAAATCATATGCAGATTCAAAAGGATACTTTTCTAAAGAAACTTTGTGAACCAATTTGTGCCATAAGTTTTTCATTGGATGAGGCAGTTTTTCTATATAAGCATTTAATATTTTTAATTTGCTGTGAAAAATTTTCACATATTTTTCTGCTACTTGGAAAAGTTCCCAACGAGCTTTATACTGCTCTACCATCTGCAAGACTAAATAGTACTTATTTTGAGAAATTTCTTTTTTATAAATGGCTTCCTCTAGTAGATAATATTGCTGTCGCAAGCAATTAGCAATTAAAATGTTATTGTTTCTAAGCTGATTCCATTCATTAATCTGATCTTCTGTTAAAAGATCTGGTTGGTAAAGGTAATTGCTAGGCAAATTTTCTAAAAGCTGGGCAATTCGCTCCACCATTTCATCATCTATGGTATTCATGACTTTACTTTATTTATGAAAATTATGAAACATGAGTATTTTTTTAGGCTATCAAACCTAAAGCGCAAGGCTTATGGCTCGTGGCTTCTGAATTCTACCCCTAATCCAACTTAGGATTTAATAAATTTAAGCAAAATAAAATACCGGGTTTCTTGAATTGTGGATTGCAAATGCGATCGCAATTTTCCAAGAAACCCAGTATTGGTAATCTTATATTATATTTAGTTTTTGAACGTATCTTTAAGAACAGTCCGAGCCGCTAGGTGATTGCGGGTAGAAGTGAGAATCTCTGCTTCTCGTTCTAATCTAGCTACCGTATCCTGCATTTCTAAGAGCGCCTGCTGTTCGGCTGGTACACCGTAGAGGTTACTAGCAACCCAATACGACAACTCTCTAGGCAAACTTGGAATATCATCAGGTAATTCGATATTTTGGTCGGTCAACTTAGCGGAAAGGCGTACCACATCTTGCAATAGTTGTTCTACCTCTGTTGCCAAAGAATACAATTCCTTTTCTGGTGGCCGATCTTCGATCCATTCTACCAAGCCGACTCGATAAGGCTTCTCTCGCACGTACTCTAACACGCGAAAACGTTGTTGGCCGACAGTAAGTATTTTCATCCGATCGTCTGGTAAACGCTGATGTCGGATTATTTCAGCACAACATCCCACAGAAGCGGGTTTTCCAGACGGTTCCATCAGTAGCACCCCAAAGCGGCGATCGCTCTCGAGAATCGTGTTCATCATGATTCGGTAGCGAAACTCAAAGATATGCAGTGGCAGGGGTCTACCGGGAAATAACACTACTTCTGGTAGCGGGAAAAGAGCAAGCTCTCGCACAGCAATCGAGGAGGGTGCCATAGTATTGAGTATAACGGCGCTTCTTTAACTACTTTAACCTATCTGAATCAAAAAACATCAATAACAAGCTAATAAATAAGCCTTTTAGAACTAACCCTAAAAGGCATATAAATTGAAAAAGAGATTGATGAACTGAATCTAGAGTTTTACTTCAATATCTACACCTGCTGGTAAATCCAGCTTCATCAGCGCATCAATTGTTTTAGAGGAAGGTTGATAAATATCGATAATCCGGCGGTGAGTTCTCGTTTCAAAGTGTTCGCGGGAATCTTTATCTACGTGAGGAGAACGAAGAACGCAATAAATTTTCCGTCGAGTTGGCAAAGGAATCGGGCCAATAGCGGTAGCTTGCGTGCGATTAGCTGTATCGACAATTTTTTCGCAAGAGGTATCGAGCAAACGACGATCGAAAGCTTTGAGGCGAATCCGAATTTTTTGTTGCTGAAGAGTTGCCATTTTAAATTTTCTAGGTTCTGAGTAATTTGTTTGTATAGACACCTAATCTGAGTGTCTGGTCAGTTTTTTTTTGAGTAATCGGGATAGTAAAGGAGCAGATAGGAGTTTCCTTTCTGCTCCTTTATTATTCAATGGATACGGTGTTACTTGATGATCTTGGAAACAACACCTGCACCGATGGTGCGACCGCCTTCACGAATAGCGAAGCGCATTCCTTGTTCGATCGCGATCGCGTTGATCAATTCAACGGTCATTTTCACCCGGTCTCCCGGCATGATCATTTCAGCAGCACTACCATCATCAGCAGTGAAAGCCTTAATGGTTCCAGTTACATCGGTTGTCCGCACGTAGAACTGAGGACGATAGCCAGGGAAGAAGGGCGTTTTACGACCGCCTTCTTTCTCTGTCAAAACGTATACTTCCGACTCAAACTCGGTGTGAGGGGTAATCGAACCGGGCTTAGCTAGCACCATACCGCGTTCGATATCAGCTTTTTGCATACCCCGCAGGAGCAAGCCAACGTTATCGCCAGCCATTCCTTCTTCCAGAGTCTTCTGGAACATTTCTACACCAGTTACCGTGGTGCTGCGAGTATTTTTAATTCCCACTAGCTCTACGGTTTCGCCGACTTTCACTTTACCGCGTTCGATCCGACCAGTAGCTACCGTACCCCGACCTGTGATCGAGAATACGTCTTCTACTGCCATCAAGAAAGGCTTGTCAATTTCCCGTTCTGGAGTGGGAACGTAAGAGTCAACTGCATCCATCAGTTTGTAGATACAATCTACCCACTCATTTTCACCCTTCTGAGTTTTCGGGTTAGCAACCATGTGTTCCAATGCTTGCAAAGCAGAGCCTGCCACGATGGGAATATCGTCACCTGGGAAGTCATAGGAACTGAGGAGTTCGCGAACTTCTAGTTCTACTAGCTCCAACAATTCCTCATCATCAACCATGTCTTTCTTATTCAAGAAGACAACCAGGTTAGGTACGCCTACCTGCCGTGCCAGCAGGATATGCTCCCGGGTTTGGGGCATTGGGCCATCAGCAGCGGACACTACTAGAATGGCTCCATCCATTTGAGCGGCACCAGTGATCATGTTTTTCACGTAGTCCGCGTGACCTGGACAATCTACGTGAGCGTAGTGACGATTAGCAGTCTCGTACTCAACGTGGGCTGTATTAATCGTGATACCCCGTGCTTTTTCTTCAGGAGCGGCATCAATATCATCATATTTACGAGCTTTCGCTTGACCCATCGCTGCCAGGGTCATGGTAATTGCTGCCGTCAGAGTGGTTTTGCCGTGGTCAACGTGACCGATCGTACCGATGTTTACGTGGGGTTTATTACGTTCAAACTTTGCGCGTGCCATGAATCAGATGTTCCTTTTCTTAGTTATGCGTTCCCTTTACTCTTGGCGATGATAGTTTCAGCCACGTTGCGAGGCACTTCTTCGTAGTGGCTAAATTCCATTGAGAAAATGCCCCTACCTTGGGTTTTAGACCGGATATCCGTAGCGTAGCCAAACATTGCTGCCAGAGGTACCTTAGCGGTTACTTTGGCAATCCCTTGTTCGGAGCCCATTCCTTCAATTTGACCGCGACGAGAGTTGAGGTCTCCCATGACATCTCCCAAGAAGTTTTCGGGAACTTCCACCTCAACTTTCATCATAGGCTCCAACAGAACTGGTGAAGCCTTCATCACTGCCTCTTTGATTGCCATTGAGCCAGCAATTTTAAAAGCCATTTCAGAGGAGTCTACTTCGTGATAAGACCCGTCTACCAGAGTAGCTTTCAGGTCAATCACTGGATATCCTGCCAAAATACCAGATTCGCAGCTTTCTTTGATTCCTTGCTCAACAGGGCTGATGTACTCTTTTGGTACTGTACCGCCCACGATCTTAGAAACAAATTCAAAGCCGGTACCTGGATCTCCTGGTGCCACTTCGATTACTACGTGACCGTACTGACCTTTACCACCACTCTGACGGATGAATTTACCTTCAGCCTTGACTGGTTTGCGAATTGTTTCTCGGTAAGCAACTTGCGGCGCACCGACGTTTGCTTCTACCTTGTATTCGCGCAGCATCCGGTCAACCAGAATTTCCAGGTGCAACTCACCCATACCAGAAATAACTGTTTGGTTGGTTTCCGGATCGACAAAGACTCTGAATGTGGGATCTTCTTCGGACAGAGCTTGCAGGGCTTTGGAGAGCTTCTCCATATCCTGCTTGGTTTTTGGTTCTACTGCAACGGAGATGACCGGTTCTGGGATGAACAAGGATTCCAGAATTACTGGTGCGTTTTCCTCACAGAGAGTATCCCCAGTAAAGGTATCTTTCAAGCCCAAGATTGCCCCTAAATCGCCTGCTCGCATTTCATCTACTTCGATGCGATCGTCTGCTCTAAGTACGATCAAGCGAGAAACCCGTTCTTTTTTACCTTTGCTGGCGTTAAAAACGTAGCTTCCTTTTTTCAGGACACCTGAGTAGACGCGAATAAAGGTAAGGCGACCATAGGGGTCTGCCATGATTTTGAAGGCCAAAGCTGACAGTGGCTCATCATCTGAGGCGTGCCGCAATACCTCGTTCCCATTTGGCAGTTGCCCTTTGATGGGAGGAATATCTATTGGTGCGGGTAGGTAATCAACTACCGCATCCAAAAGTAGCTGAACGCCTTTGTTCTTGAAGGCAGAACCACACAGCATCGGTACGATCGTGCCTGCGATCGTGCCTTTGCGTAGAGCAGTTTTGATTTCCTCTAACGTCAGTTCTTCCCCTTCCAGGTATTTTTCGGTCAAGGCATCATCTGTTTCGGCTACTGCTTCGATCAGCTTAGTACGAAACTCTTCAGCTTGCTCTTTAAGCTCTGCTGGAATTTCAGTTTCATCCACTTGCTGACCGAGATCGTCCCTGTACATCAAGGCACGCATCTGCACCAAATCGATAATCCCTTTGAAGTCGTTTTCTGCTCCAATGGGAAGTTGAATTGGCACCGCATTTGCTCTTACGCGATCGCGAAGCTGGTTGTAAACCTTATAAAAGTTTGCTCCCGTCCGATCCATTTTGTTTACAAAGGCGATCCGAGGCACGTTATACCGGTCTGCCTGCCGCCATACAGTCTCAGATTGAGGCTGTACTCCACCTACCGAGCAGAATACAGCGATTACTCCATCCAATACCCGCATGGAACGTTCGACTTCGATCGTGAAGTCAACGTGTCCTGGTGTATCGATAATATTGATCTTGTGATCTTTCCAACTGGTGCTGATTGCGGCAGCAGTAATGGTAATTCCTCGCTCCCGCTCTTGCTCCATCCAGTCAGTTACGGTGGTTCCTTCATGGACTTCTCCAATCTTGTGAACCATACCGGAATAGAACAGAATCCGTTCTGTTGTTGTTGTTTTGCCCGCATCAATGTGGGCTGCAATCCCGATGTTGCGTGTTTTTTCAAGCGGGACGGTACGTGCCACGGCTACCTCCTTGGTTATTGCCGCAGATATTTACTTCGTTACTCTCTGTTAAGATTCTATACTTTTTGTTGACCAAAAGGGTCATAGGGAAATCAATACCGATAATGAGCAAAAGCCTTATTTGCTTCTGCCATCCGGTGGGTTTCTTCCCGTTTGCGAATGGAGCTACCTGTTTCGTTAGCAGCATCCATTAGTTCGTTAGCTAATTTGCTGGCCATTGATTTTCCACTTCTCGATCTGGAAAATTGAATTAACCAGCGTAGCGCTAAAGTTGCGCCTCGGTCTGCCCGTACTTCCATCGGCACTTGGTACGTAGCACCACCTACCCGACGAGCTTTTACTTCTACCAAAGGCGTAGCATTTCGGACAGCCCGCTCGAAAGTTTCCAGCGGATCGCCACCTGTCCTTTCTTCAATGATTTTCATCGCATCATAGACGATGCCAGATGCTACCGACTTTTTGCCACTTTGCATCACCCGTCTCACCATCATACTAATCAGGCGACTGTTATATACCGGATCGGGTGGTACGGGACGTTTTTGTACAAGGGTACGACGAGACATATTCAGCCTTCAGATGGAACTTAAAAATTTAGATGTTAGATGCTTCTCAGTTGTTTTTAGACTGTTGAGACTCCGCCAACTCAAGTAAGGCAGATTTTTAGCTGATTCAGTCTATTTACCAAACACAGTTGCCTTTACCTGCCAGATGTTTTTGTTTTACCAAGCTTTCAACCGACTACAAAGCCGTGTTTCGGCTTGTCCCATCTTGCAGTTCAAAAACCTCAAAGAAATGGTTTTTAGCTGTGCTTATTCTGTAATATTTACGTCTCTACCCAGCTTGCTTTGCGTTCTGAATTTATACTCACATCTTTACTGCCTTAGAGATCTGCGGACAAGTTAAGAGGTTAGTCCTGATTTGCCCGGACTGCTCCGTATCACTAAATACAAAACCCTTCACACTTAATTGTTAGATATTAAACTACATCTTATTTAGTGCTGAGGCTTTTTAAATCGGATCGGGCTTTCCCTAAGGAGTGCGTTGCAAGGCAGGTATCGATTAAGCAACTTTTTGGCGATCGAACTTGCTTGGCTTGGAGGGTTAACAGCTAATACTACTTCGTAGCTTTAGGACGCTTAGTTCCGTATTTAGAACGGCCTTGTTTGCGATCTTTAACACCAGCCGTGTCTAAAGTTCCACGAATAATGTGATATCTAACACCGGGCAAGTCTTTTACCCGACCCCCTCTAATCATTACTACCGAATGTTCTTGCAGGTTATGGCCAATACCCGGTATGTAGGAAGTTACTTCAAAACCTGAGGTAAGGCGGACTCTCGCCACTTTGCGTAAAGCTGAATTGGGTTTTTTAGGAGTTGTTGTATAAACTCTTGTACAAACGCCTCTGCGCTGAGGACAAGCCTTCAACGCTGGAGATTTAGTTTTCTTACGTACTTTTTGGCGTTCATCACGAATTAATTGCTGAATTGTGGGCATGACCTCTTTTCTACAACGTTGGCTGTTTTAATTTAACCACAAATGGTAATTATATCCATTTTACTGGATATGCGTCAATGATTAAAAAGATTTTTAGGCCAATTTTTTTTAATCGCTAGTGGAGAAGGAATTACTGCAACCACAGGTTTTAGTGGCGTTGGGATTATGGAAGCGAAACCCACCACCCATCAAATCTTCTGAATAATCTATAGTTAGACCTTCTATATATTTTAAATCTCGTGGCGCGATCGCTACTTGCAGACCGTTACAATCATATATCCGATCGTCCGGCTGGAGGCTTTGGTCGAACTCCATTGTATAAGACATTTCCGAACAGCCTCCTGGCTGAACTCCCAGGCGTAATAAAGAGTATGGCTGTTTTGCTTTCCCACTGAGACGTTTTATTTCAGCAGAAGCGGCTTTGCTGATCGCGATCATTATATCTACTCAAACACTTAGCTATTAATAGTCACCACCTAAAATTATACAGACTGGGGGTTAAGCAATACTGTCTCAACCCTCAGTCTCAAAAGAAGCTTTACTTAGCGCGAGCATAATCATCTTGGAAACGGACAATATCATCTTCCCCTAGATATTCTCCGTTTTGCACTTCGATCAAAATTAGCGGAATCACACCAGGGTTTTCCAAACGATGAAGGGTACACTGAGGAACATACGTAGACTCATTACTCCCCAGCAATCTTTCTTCATCTCCACAAGTAACCTTCGCAGTACCGCAAACTACTATCCAGTGTTCGCTGCGATGGTGGTGCATTTGCAAGCTTAATCGATGACCCGGTTTCACTTCAATCCGCTTAATTTTATAACCACGGCCTTCCTCTAAGGTAGTAAAAGAACCCCAAGGACGCAATTCTGTAGCAGCAACGGCATTAGGGTTAACAAATTGAGATAAGGAAGGGATTTGGGAAATTTCTTGAGATTGAACCATGATGTTATTCCTTAGTAACTCACCAAATCAAGTAGTTTGATAGGTATATGAAGAAGAAGGTAAGGTTTTACTATAAGCTAGTAAATTTAGAAAACCCGATCCTCAACATAACAAAACCTCTCCCCTAAATGTCACTAGTTAAGTGGTCGATCGAGAGAATTTATATCAATTCTTCATCTAAAGACCTTTTCCTTTAAAAAAGCTTTATCAACTTAGGGATTGACTGGCAGGAAAATTCCCAAACCATTATGAACGCGAGCGGCAGTACGAGGCGAACGATTGAGTAATTCTCCACCCAAATATAGACTAGTAGAACTACCTCCGTCTAGATTTAGCGCATCCACTGCGCCCATAGTTTTCATTATTTGCGCGATTTCGTTTAAAGTAGGGCCAAGACCACCAGTACGACTTCCAACAGTAGCAATTAGAATCGTATTCGATGCTGTGCGTGCAATCGTTGAGCGATAAGCAGACTGTTGAATAAAAGCGTCGCGGAATTGTTCTGCCTTACCATCCAAAACAATTTGATTATTTAACAATAAAACCGGGCCTGCACCTAAAATATGAGGATAACGCTGGAATTCTAGAGGAACGGGGTAATTCTCTAATCGGACAGCAGAGCCTACTGTCAGGGAAGGAACTTCCGGATAGTTTCTGAAAGCTAGCAAATAACCATCTGGAGGAATAGAAAAAGATGCTTTATTATTTACTACTTCTGGGGGAGGATTGCGATCGTATTTTTCAATAATAGTTACTTGATTATTTTGTACGGTAACTAAAGTTTCTCGATCGGTAAGAGGCGTATAATTTTTGCCCCAATTACGAGTTAAAACTGCAATACCAGGTTGGACATAGCCGCTATTAACAGAAACAATTGGTAAACGCTCGCCAGTAGAAGTAATTAAGTTTTCCAACAGGCTGAGATGGCCGATTTTCACATCTCCATTATCATTCCAAGCAATTGCACCTCGATTCAAAATTGGGCTGGATATCCATTGACCATCTCGACGCACTGCTCCTAAAGGTAACTGAGTATTACGATTAAAAAATCCTCCGTTAACTGCTCCTGCGGCTTGCCAATGCTGAGCCATTTCAACTAAGGGAGTAATTCCTACTAAACTGTCTGCTTTACTCCAAATGGGTCTCAGTTTAACAGATTGACGCAGATTAATCTCTAAACATACTACTGGGAAACGCGAATCTCCCAAAATCACCATTTGCTGCCTGTAACGTAGTCCTGGCGCCCACATAATATCTCTATCTATCATTACTTCAGGGGCGAGGTCGATTACTAAACGGTATGGTGCTGGTAAAGACCACACTTTGGCACGCAAACCATTAGGGACTTGTAATTCAATGGTGGTTTGGTTTTGGTTACTTTGCAATTTGAGCGGTACAATTTCCGAGGGCGAAACGGTAGCAGGCGGAATGGTAGGAAAAATTTCATTCTCTTCATCGCCGCCGGATAAAGTATTGCCATTTATTGGATTAGTTCCGTCAGGGACTTTGGGAATGTATCGCTCTAGCAGCATGGGATCGGCTTTCGCATCAACTTTCAGGGTAAGTACAGCACCTTCTTGGCTGACTTGCCAAGGAGTTGGCCCATTTAAATCCAAAACAATCCGTTTACCCTCAGCCTGCTTACCCTGACGAATTTCCCGTACCATTGCTTCGGGGGAAGTAATCCGGAGAGTTTTACCATCAACCTTAATTTGCCAACCTTTCATCATTGCTAAATCGCTGATATCCAAATAGCGATATTGATTGGTTAACCAGGCGGTAAGCATTAAGGGTTCTATTTCTGGTTGGGAAAACCACTGCACTGGTTGTCTGTTAAAATTCCAAGTGCTGAGTAACTCTACTCCCACGATCCGCATTAACCCGATATCGCTAATCGCGGTGCGAATTGTGGCCGAACCAGTACCTATTTGCCATTGACTCCAAGCTGCCTGCCAAACTCGACCATTTAAAGAGATTTGCTTACCTTGCAAAATCAACTTAGGGCGGTTTGAAGGAGGTTGGGGAACTTTGACGGGAAGTTGTTGGTTTAGTACAGTCATTGGTTTGGCTAACACTAAATCTTCTTTTTTTCTAAGTAAAGAAGTTGCCATCCATAGAGAGATAGTTACTATTGGCACTATTAACCAGGAAGAGGAGAATCGGATTTTACGCTGTACGATCATGCTTCTTCAGCTTTTTTGAATGTGTATTCCCAAACAAAATACTAAGGACATCAGATGTGTCCAGTCTATATATAGAATATTTTTGTCATTCTCAAGCTAGAACGTGGAATTACAGTTTAAGACGAGACTGGAAGTACGGAAAAGTAGCTGCCCTTAATTTCAGAAAATTATGACTGAAAGTTAGGCTATTGTTCCGGCTTGGCTCGAGCGTCAGAGTTCGATTACTAAAAAAATTGTGATTATTAGTTATTTATTTGCTAATTTTATGGTTTTTCTGAAATTAAGCTATTTTAGTCAATAGTTTCTATTTGTAAAACAATAAATTCTTGGCAATATCCGTTGCTTGCTAAAATATTCTCCGTCAATCAAACTTGTGAATAGTTGGGGATTTGTCTAATGAATTAGAAGATTGGAGGCTTTGTTAGAAGTTAGTTTTAACGAAAAAGACTAGTAAATTACCCACTGGGCTGAATGGGTAATTTCCGTATCGGCTAGGGATTGCTTGACGAACGTATTTTTTATAATATTTTATTCTGCCATCTTAGCCAAAGCTCCCTCTCTCAAATGAGGTATTTAGGGAAAGGTTATTTTTGTGGCCATCAGGATAGAGTTTAGACGAGGATAAGAGCGATCGCGCTGCCAGAGTCTTAATCCTGGTATAAAAATAGATCGGTATTTTAGATGAATGGCCAACTGCCAAGGAAGTATTGTAAGGGTAAGTAGAATCAAGGTCATGATTTGAGGGGAAACTTCAAAACCCCTTAACCGAAGCGAATTTTTACCAAATTTTTCGATCCTAGAACTGCCGTTAAATCCAAGGGCAGTAGATTTTAACCATCACTGAAAAAATCTAGATGACTAAATTAGGCACGAACAGTATGAATGATTCCACGATTAACACAAAAGTGCATCTTGCGAGCAGCCAATCTACCTCTAGCCAAAATGCAGGAGTAGAGGAAAATAAGCATCATGGCTTTCCTTACCCCGGTCAAAAATGGCTGGTGGAAGAAAGAGATGCTTGTGGTGTAGGCTTTATCGCGAATCAAGATAACCAAGCTAGCCACGATATCGTTAGTAAAGCATTATCTGCTTTGGCTTGTTTGGAACATCGCGGCGGTTGTAGCGCAGATAGAGACTCCGGAGATGGCGCTGGCGTGATGACTGCCATTCCTTGGGGAATGGTTAATCAATGGTTTGCAGATAATGGTAAGCCAATGCCCGATCGCGAAAAAATCGGAGTAGGCATGGTATTTTTACCTAAAGAGCCAGCACGAGCAGCAGTAGGGCGTCAAATTGTAGAAAAAGTGTTGCTTGAGGAAAATCTCGCTCTTTTAGGATGGCGGGAAGTACCTGTAAAACCGGAAGTATTGGGGATTCAAGCTAGAGAAAATCAACCGTACATCTCCCAATTGTTCGTATCTTCGGAAAATTTGCGTGGCGATGAATTAAACCGACATCTATATAGAGTGCGTCGCCGTATCGGTAGAACGCTGGAAACGGAATCGCCTTTAAGATGGTCGGATGATTTTTACATTTGCTCGTTTTCTAATAGCACGATCGTATATAAAGGAATGGTGCGATCGGCAATCCTGGCAGAATTCTATTTAGACCTGAAAAATCCTCACTATGAGAGTGCTTTTGCCGTTTATCACCGCCGCTTCAGCACCAACACTTTACCCAAATGGCCATTAGCCCAACCGATGCGTTTGTTGGGACACAACGGAGAAATCAACACTCTGTTAGGTAACATTAACTGGATGATGGCACGTCAAGCCGAAATTTCTCATCCAGTTTGGGGAGAAGGGATTAACGATCTCAAACCATCGGTAGATGCGAAAAATAGCGATTCGGCCAATTTAGACAACGTATTAGAATTGCTGGTGATGTCAGGGCGCACTCCATCAGAAGCCTTGATGATGATGGTGCCAGAAGCTTATCAAAATCAGCCAGCATTAGCTAATTATCCGGAAATTATTGATTTTTACGAATATTACTCAGGCATTCAAGAACCTTGGGATGGCCCTGCCCTGTTGGTATTCAGCGACGGGAAAAAAGTTGGTGCTACACTCGATCGCAACGGCTTGCGCCCCGCCCGTTATACCATCACCCGCAACGGTTTAATTATCGTCGCCTCTGAAGCTGGCGTGGTCGATGTTCCCGAAGAAGATATTTTGGAAAAAGGACGCCTTGGCCCGGGGCAAATGATTGCGGTTGACTTGCAAAGCCACGAAGTTCTCAAAAACTGGCAAATCAAACAACGGGCTGCTTCAGCTTACCCTTATGGTGAATGGTTGAAATCGAGACAAACCCTCAAACCACAACCTTTCAGTGAAAAATCGCCCCTGGATAGCCAAACGTTGCTGCGTTTGCAAACCGCCTTTGGTTACACCATAGAAGATGTGGAAATGATCGTCCACGAGATGGCATCCACTGGCAAAGAACCGACATTTTGTATGGGAGATGACATACCTTTAGCAGTGTTGTCAGAAAAATCCCATTTATTATATGACTATTTCAAACAACGTTTTGCCCAAGTAACTAATCCAGCAATTGACCCGTTGCGGGAAAAGCTGGTGATGTCCTTGACGATGAAATTGGGAGAACGGGGCAATTTGTTGGAAGTGAAGCCGGAATATGCCCGTTTGCTGAAAATAGATTCTCCCGTACTCGGAGATGCAGACTTAGAGGCGATTCGGAACTCGGAATTTGCTACGGCTGATTTATCTACTTTGGTGGAAGTGAATAGTGGGCCAGAAGGATTATCCGTTGCCGTTCGCAGTCTTTGCCAAAAAGCAGCCGAAGCAGTTCGTAATGGCAAAAAGATTTTAATATTGAGCGACAGGGCAGGTGAAGGAATCGGTGAAAATTATACTTATATTCCACCTTTGTTAGCTGTCGGAGCAGTTCATCACTACCTGATTGCGGAAGGTTTGCGGATGAAAGCTTCTCTGATCGTGGATACAGCCCAATGTTGGAGTACTCACCACTTCGCTTGTTTAATCGGTTACGGTGCTTCCTCTGTCAATCCTTATTTGTCTTGGGAAACGGTACGTGCTTGGTGGCACGATCCGAAAACCCAAAGTTTAATGGAAAGAGGGAAGATTACGGCTTGTACTCTGGATAAAGCTTTAAGCAATTATCGAAAAGCGATCGAAGACGGCCTATTAAAAATCCTCTCGAAAATGGGCATTTCTCTGCTTTCCAGCTATCAAGGGGCGCAAATTTTCGAGGCAATTGGGATTGGCGAAGATTTACTCAACTTAGGTTTTAAAGGTACTCCTTCACGCATTGGTGGTTTAACTGTCAAAGAATTAGCGACGGAAGTGATGTCATTCCACCAAAAAGCCTTCCCAGCCATCACGATTAAGAAGTTGGAAAACCTTGGCTTCGTGCAATATCGTCCGGGTGGAGAATACCACATGAATAGCCCGGAAATGGCAAAAGCTTTACATAAAGCTGTTTCGTCATTTGCTAACGGTCATTCGTCATCAGGAAATACTAATGACAAAGAACAAATAACCAATGACTATTACGAACTTTACCGGAAACTACTACAAGAACGTCCGATTACGGCTTTGCGGGATTTACTAGAATTTACGAGCGATCGCACTTCCATCCCTATTTCAGAAGTAGAATCAGTAGAAAATATTGTCAAGCGCTTCTGTACGGGAGGAATGTCCCTCGGTGCTTTGTCTCCAGAAGCCCATGAAGTGCTGGCAATTGCCATGAACCGCATTGGAGGTAAATCTAACTCCGGTGAAGGTGGAGAAGACCCTAAACGCTACAAAATCTTAGATGACGTGAATGAGGAAGGCAAATCTACCTTGTTTCCTCATTTAAATGGGTTGCGAAATGGCGATACTGCTTCTAGCGCCATTAAACAAGTTGCTTCCGGTCGCTTTGGGGTAACTCCCGAATACTTGATGAGTGCCCAGCAATTGGAAATTAAGATTGCCCAAGGCGCAAAACCGGGCGAAGGCGGACAGTTGCCCGGTAAAAAGGTAAGCCCTTATATTGCTATGTTACGGCGATCGAAACCTGGTGTAACTTTAATTTCTCCGCCACCCCACCACGATATTTATTCGATCGAAGATTTGGCACAGTTAATTTTTGACTTGCACCAAATCAATCCCAAAGCAGCCGTATCCGTAAAGCTGGTAGCGGAAGTCGGGATCGGTACGATTGCGGCTGGTGTTGCTAAGGCAAATGCAGATATCATCCAAGTTTCCGGTCACGATGGCGGTACAGGCGCTTCGCCATTGAGTTCGATCAAGCACGCAGGTTCCCCGTGGGAATTGGGATTGACAGAAGTACATCGGGTGTTGATGGAAAATGGTTTGCGCGATCGCGTTTTGCTGCGAGTAGATGGCGGTTTGAAAACCGGTTGGGACGTGGTAATGGGTGCCTTGATGGGCGCTGAAGAATTCGGCTTCGGTTCGATCGCGATGATTGCTGAAGGCTGTATCATGGCTCGCATCTGCCACACGAATAACTGTCCCGTCGGTGTAGCAACCCAGCAAGAACAACTGCGGAAGCGGTTTACTGGTATCCCAGCGCACGTTGTCAACTTCTTCTATTTCATAGCTGAAGAAGTACGTAGCATTCTCGCCCATCTCGGCTATCGATCTTTGGATGAAGTTGTCGGTCGGGCAGACCTCTTGAAAATGCGTCCGGAAGTCAAATTAACTAAAACAGAATCGCTGAATTTAGACTGCATTCTGCACTTACCGGATACGCGAGAAAATCGTGCTTGGTTAATTCACGAAGAAGTGCATAGCAATGGGCCAGTATTGGATGACCAATTATTGAACGATCCAGACATTCAAGCCGCAATTCGAGAACAAAAAGAAGTCAGCAAGACCATTCGAGTTGTCAATACCGATCGCACGATCGGGTCAAGACTCGCGGGTGCGATCGCTGCTCAATATGGTAATAACGGCTTTGAAGGCCAAATTACGCTCAATTTAGTCGGTAGCGTAGGCCAAAGCTTTGGTGCATTCAACCTACCGGGAATGACCTTGAATTTGGAAGGAGATGCTAACGATTACGTAGGTAAAGGGATGCACGGTGGAGAAATTGCCATTAAACCTCCAGCAGGTGCTACCTATGACCCATCTCAAAACGTAATTGTGGGTAACACTTGCCTTTATGGAGCAACTGGCGGTACTCTATTTGCACTAGGTCAAGCAGGAGAACGGTTTGCGGTGCGAAATTCTGCTGCTAAAGCAGTGATTGAAGGTGCCGGCGACCACTGTTGCGAATACATGACCGGTGGAGTAATCGTCGTCTTAGGTAAAGTAGGTCGAAATGTAGGCGCTGGGATGACTGGTGGGTTAGCTTATTTCTTGGATGAAGATGATAGCTTCAAAGAAAAAGTAAATCCGGAAATCGTTAAAGTTCAACGGGTGGTAACTCCTGCTGGAGAACAACAGTTGAAGGATTTGATCGGTTCTCATGCTGCGCGTACTGGTAGCCAAAAAGCTAAGACAATTTTGGAGAATTGGGCAGCGTACTTGCCGAAGTTCTGGCAGCTTGTACCGCCCTCAGAGGCAGATTCTCCAGAAGCTAATCCAGAAGCAACTAAAGAGTTGGTAGTTACTCAGTAATGAATCAAGAAATGCCTTGAACATTACTAAAAACTTTAACTCTAGGGAGCGTCTAGCTCCCTTTTTTAGTAAATTCTTAAAAAAAATAGGTTGGGTTTTACTACTTTTCCACCCAACCTATCTATCTACTAAATCACTATGTAATCCCAAACTTGGATTTACTTTTTAGTTTTGTACACCGACCCTTTCTTGGTAGAGGCTAACAATCCGAGCCGTAACCTCAGCTATGCTCAAACTATCAGTATTAATTTCAATTGCGTCTGGTGCTTTTTGCAAAGGCGCGATGTCGCGGGTGCTATCTTTCCAGTCTCGTTCGGAAAGAGTTTGTTGCATTTCCTCTAAACTCAAGCTTTTTTCACCCTGATTTTTGAGGTCTTGCTGACGGCGCTTTGCTCTTTCTTCAACTGAAGCAGTTAGATAGATTTTTAATTCAGCATCTGGGAAAACATGGGTGCCAATATCCCGACCTTCGACGACGATACCACCCGTTTCACCCCAAAGCTGTTGTTGTTTAACTAGTTCGGAGCGAACGGCTTTTTGAGCAGCGATCGCAGAAACATGACTCGTTACTTCCGATGAACGAATCGCCTGGGTAACTTCCTGACCGTTAATCCACACTCGAAGGACGGGGGCTGATTTTAAAGATGATTCTCCAGAAGTTCCATCAAATGTAGTGTCTTCGCTTTGTTTAAGCTCAATTTTACATTTACTAGCTATTTCTGCTACTGCCGGTTGGTCATCAACGGAGATTCCTAATTGAAGCACCAACCAAGCGATCGCTCGATACATAGCTCCCGTATCTAGATATAGCAAGCCCAACGCTTGGGCTAAAGACCGAGCTATTGTAGATTTACCTGCTCCTGCGGGGCCATCAATGGCTACAATGGGCTGACGGTTTCTGAGTAGAACATTGTCTATGAGGCGAGTAGAACCCAACCTCGCTGCGATCGCCAAAAGTCCAACCTCCTCTATTTTGTCTAAAGGCATCAGTGTATGAGTATCTACTAATTCAACGTATTCTGGCTCAATAGCCGGAACCGTTGCTAATTCTAGCTCAGCGATCGCGATCAATTCTTTTGTGCTGCGTTCGCCAGCTAAGAAAGCTTGTTCGGCCTTCTGTAAACTACGATACAACACTGCTGCCTGCTCTTTTTGTTCTGCTGTTAAATATTGATTGCGAGAACTAAGCGCGAGTCCGGAAGGTTCTCTGACGATCGGACAAGGAACAATCTCTACAGGTATGTTCAGATCCCGCACCAGACGCCGGATAATAGCTAGTTGCTGAGCATCCTTTTGGCCAAAATATGCCCTGGTTGGTTGTACCAAATTCAATAACTTGGTTACGATCGTCGCCACTCCTTGAAAATGACCGATCCGAGAACGACCGCACAACACGGATGTCATCGATTCGGGAGGCACGACAGTTGTAGTAAGACTGCCTTCAGATGAGTTTATCCCAACTGCTAGGCCAATTTCTTCTGGAGTAGGTGCAAAAATAGCATCTACTCCAACTTTTTCACATAGTTGCCAGTCATGTTCTAACTGGCGGGGATACTTTTGAAAATCCTCTGTTGGCCCAAATTGTAATGGATTAACAAAAATACTAACGATAACTATCCCGTTTTGCTGTTTAGCACGTTGAATAAGACTGAGATGACCCTGATGTAACGCTCCCATCGTGGGAACTAAACCCACTTCCTGGTTAAAAAATCCGATGTAGGGAGTTAATCGTCCTGCCTCAACATTTGAGTGAGGACGATTAACAGCATAGTCTTGGATAAACGATAGTTGTTCAAGCTGGCTTAAACGCAAATAGCAGCGCAGTGCAGCAACTGTCGTAAAGAGTAGCACTACTAACTCCTGGTTCCAACCCAACTCGACCGTTAGTAGTTTATCGCTAACTGTTCAATAAACCTACTTCCTTTTGGAAAGGTTTTTTAACCCTTATTCAATCAGTTAGCTTTAGCGGAAAGAAACTGCCAAATTCTGAGCAAAGTTGTTAATTTTCCTCAATAGCTACCGTTTCTTGTTTACCCAGTACCTCTAAGTTAACGGGAGCCACACCAGTACCCATCATGCCGATAACTCGTGCGGCGGCAGCGGAAAGGTCAATGATTCGGCCACCGGAATACGGGCCGCGATCGTTAATACGCACTACTACTGAAAGACCGGTGTTAAGATTAGTTACTTTTACCCGCGTTCCAAAAGGTAAGGTGCGATGGGCGGCAGTAAGAGCATTCTGATTAAATATTTCGCCATTAGCACTGCGATTACCATGAAAACCAGGCCCGTACCAAGATGCAGTACCTCTAGAGCGCGATACTACTTGGGGACTTCTAGAAAAAGCAATTCGCACGGGTTGTGGAGCAGGTCTACCTGCAATATTTCTTAATGGTTCGGCATTTCCGATTAGTCGCCGCAGTCGGTTAGTCACTTGCAGGGCATCTTGGGCAAGATTATTGGTGGTGTCGGGAAGCCTTGTGTTGGCGTCTATTTTTACCAGTTCTTCATCATCAACTTTAATGATGTAGCTTTCTCGCTGGGGTTGCACTCTTGCTGTATTTCTTTCTGTGCGGAGATTCGGCGTTTCCCTGGAAGAGTTGTTTTCTGGATTCCAGATGACCGTGATAGTTTTCGCATCGATATTGTCACGGCTTAGCTGATTTAGTCTGGCGGCGATCGCCGTGGCTCGCCAAACCGGATCGCTTTGTGAATCAGCTTTTTGTTCGGTATGATTACTGGTAGATGTTTCTTTGCTATCTCCAGTTTTGCCTTCTTTGATGGTATTGATGTTAGTTGAGGTTGTTCCCAAGAACGTCAGGACTGGAATATCTCGAACGTACAACGTGACAGCTTCGCGTCCTGCTAACTGGTGGGGTTGAATTTTGGCGATCGTAGTTGTATCGATGTCGCTTCCAAGTCGCGATTGATACTCGCCTACTTTAACCACTTCTGGGGTTTGTGCATTAGCTTGAAATGTAGGAGTACCAGAATTCGTGGCATCAGCCTCATTGTAAGTATCGGCATTACTTACTTTCTGGGATTGGGAACCTACCTTGACTAAATCTAAGGCTTGAGAGTTTGCCTGGTTTGTAGGTTGAGAAGCTGTTAAATGATTAGCTTCTGTAGTGTTTTCAACTGCTATTGGTTGCTCAGCGTGCGTCGATGATGTCGCACTGAGTGCAGTTGTTACCAAGGTGGCAATCAGGCCACTCCAAAGTCGTTGATTCATAAGCTTTTCGTCAATTTAGGTTGAGAAGAGCAACATCAGTTGCTGCCTTGAAAGAATCGAGCAGGGGCTAGCACCCAAAATGTAAACTTTTCCCTCAATTCGTACTCGTTCCGTGTTTATCTCTTTATTTGGAACTGCAACAGGTTATCACGAACTTTTGTGTTTGGGGATCGGTGTTGCCCTGGATTGAACTATGTTTTCATGAAAACTTTACAGACTTCTAAATGGTGAATTTGCCTTGTAGTAATGGTTTGGGAGCTTTTTAAGGAATAAGAGCTAAAATAAAACTTTACCAAAAATTTACATAAAGTTTTCGCAATTTATGCGCTTGTTTATCCCTGGCGAGCGGAAACTATTCACGTAGCGTGCCGCAGGCATAGCATAGAGGCTCGCAACATAGTTCTTGGTAGAATACAACGTGCAGTGATATGGCTTGGAAAATGCGATCGGGTCAGCTTATTTGTACCCTACGTAGTGACTCAAGCTGGAGTTTTTAGAATGGATTATCGAGAAGCGGGTGTTGATGTTGAAGCGGGTCGCTCTTTTGTAGAGGGAATTCGTACTTTAGTGCATCGTACCCATCGACCGGAAGTGCTTGGTGGACTAGGTGGTTTTAGCGGTTTTTTCCAAGTACCAGCAGGATATCAAGAACCCGTTTTGGTTTCAGGAACGGATGGTGTTGGTACGAAACTAAAGTTGGCTTTCGATCTGAACTGCCACGATAGCGTTGGAATCGATTTGGTAGCGATGTGCGTCAATGATGTTTTGACATCTGGGGCAGAACCTTTGTTTTTTTTGGATTATTTAGCTACTGGTCACCTGGACAAGACACAATTAACTCAGGTGGTTGCAGGTATCGCAAAAGGTTGTGAAATGGCTGGTTGTAGCCTTTTGGGAGGAGAGACAGCGGAAATGCCCGGTTTTTATGGATCGGGAGAGTACGATCTGGCTGGTTTTTGCGTGGGAATTGTGGAAAAAAGTCAATTGCTAGATGGTTCGCAAGTGAAAATAGGCGATGTAGCAATTGGGTTAGCCTCTGCTGGAGTTCACAGTAATGGCTACAGTTTGGTCAGAAAGATTGTTGCAGATGGTGGGTTTAACTGGAGCGATCGTCCTACTCAACTAGAAGGCCAAACTTTAGGGGAAGTTTTGTTGACACCTACTAAGGTTTACGTTAAGCCTGTCTTAGCTGCCCGCCAAGCTGGTTTGGAAATTCATGGCATGGCTCACGTTACGGGTGGGGGACTGCCGGAAAATTTACCTCGCTGTCTGGGAAAAGGGCTGTCTATTGAAATCGATCCCGGCAAATGGCCTGTTTTACCAATTTTTGATTGGATAGCTACCGCAGGTAATGTAAGCCGAAAATCTATGTTCGAGACTTTCAATATGGGAATCGGCTTTATGTTGTTAATACCTTCCAACCAAGTTGACCGAACGATTAATTGGTTTGTGTCTCGCGACATCGCTGCTTATGCGATCGGGCAGGTGATTGCTGGTGAAGGTAACCTTGTTGGTTTACCTGACTGATTTAAAAGGCGGTACCCAGATTCGAACTGGGGGATAAAGGTTTTGCAGACCTCTGCCTTACCACTTGGCTATACCGCCGTATCTCAGGAATATCACTATAACAAATTTAGCATTTTCTGAAAACCCCAGCAAAAGAGAAATTTTGATGAGCGGAAATTTCCGATCGCTTCTACAGAATAAGGGAAGTAGGAGAAAGGGAAATGCTTCTGTCCAGGGAAAAGGCAGTGATATATCCATCGAAATCGAACGCGAAAATTCTCGCCCTCTTTCCGTATTCTTTTAAACGGAGAATTCCTTCTTTAGAAGTAAGAAAGTAATTTCTCTGGAACCTTGACAATGCTTAGGATGGCAGATTGAAAAAACAATGTTAACAAATGTAACAATATTGCCGTTAAAGCAGCTTGATGTCTTGACACCAAGCTTTCTAATCCATAGGATGATAAACATACCCGGGTAGAACGACTGATGAGTCATATGCAAGATAAACAAAAGGTTACGTTGTATCTTTCACCAGAGCTGCATCGTCAACTCAAAATAAAAGCCGCAATTGACTCAGAGCCGATGTCAGCGATTGCCGAAAAAGCCATTGTTTTCTACCTATCACACCCTGAAGTGGTAGATGAAATAGAAGCAATGTACGGGCAAACGCATCGGGTCTACAGTTGTCCGGAGTGTACGGGTTCGCTAGTAATGCAACAGGGAGAGTTAGTTTCCCTTAAGAAACAGCCAGGTGTACTGCCAGAAGAAGATATCCCAGTTGAAAAGGTATCGGTAACACCGGAAACCGATCAACAAGGTGAAGAAGAGTTAGTTCCCTGCTAAAATCGCAGTCTCTTGAAATATTAGAGAAGCGATCGTCAATAAAAATAGCTAGGTAAAGCTCTATCTTAAAATTCTGGCAAGGTCTGCACCGTCTCTATTCGGTAGTTAGTAGGTCGTGGCGAAATGAAAGAAGAACTAAGCGTTCTGATTCAAGCTCAATACCCTCTGATCTACCTCGTTACTTCCGAGGAAGAGCGGGCAGAGCAGGCAATATCAACAATCGCTCAAATGAAACCTCAGCGACGGGTTTTTGTCTGGACGGTAACCCAAGGAATGGTCGAACACGGCCAACCTCGCAGCATCCAGCATAACACCGTTTCGCCACAAGCGGCGATTGAGTGGGCGATGAACCGACAGCGAGACCCACAGCGAGATTCTAGTATTTTCATCTTCAAAGATCTGCATCCGTTCTTTAACGATCCTCAGACAACGCGATGGCTGAGGGATGCGATCGCCAGCTTTAAGGGCACCCAAAAAAGCATCATCTTGATGTCCCCGGTGCAAACAATACCTATAGAGTTGGAGAAGGAAGTTGTAGTTCTGGATTTCCCGCTACCGGACATGGCAGAGCTGAATCAGGTTTTAACCCAACACTTAGATACGGCTCGTGCTCGTAGATTGACGACGGAAGCGAGGGAAAAACTCTTAAGAGCAGCCCTGGGTTTAACCAAGGATGAAGCGGAAAAAGTATACCGCAAAGCTCAAGTTACCACAGGTCGCTTAACCGAAGCCGAAGTAGACATCGTTCTTTCTGAGAAAAAGCAATTAATCCGACGTAACGGCATACTGGAATATATCGAAGAAGACGAAACTATAGATTCCGTAGGTGGCTTAGAAGAGCTAAAGAGATGGCTGAAGCAACGCTCCAATGCTTTTACAGAAAGAGCTAGAGAGTATGGTTTGCCTCAACCGAAAGGAATGCTGATCCTGGGCGTACCGGGATGCGGTAAGTCACTGATCGCCAAAACAACTTCCCGCCTTTGGGGTTTGCCACTGTTGCGGCTGGACATGGGAAGAGTGTATGACGGCTCAATGGTGGGTCGCTCAGAGGCTAATCTCAGAAATGCACTAAAGACGGCTGAATCAATTTCTCCAGTTATTCTGTTCATTGATGAGTTAGATAAAGCTTTTGCAGGTAGCGCAGGCTCGGCTGACTCCGATGGAGGCACTTCAAGCCGAATATTCGGTTCCTTCCTGACATGGATGCAAGAGAAAAGTTCTCCTGTGTTTGTGATGGCAACTGCCAACAGAGTGGAAAGGTTACCAGGGGAATTTTTGAGGAAGGGCCGTTTTGATGAGATTTTCTTTGTAGATTTGCCTACTCCAGAAGAACGTCAAGAGATATTTAATATTCATATAGCTAAGCGACATCGGGAACTATCTCGCTTCGATCTCGATCAGCTGGCTAAAGTTTCAGATGGATTTTCTGGAGCGGAAATTGAGCAAGCGCTGGTAGCGGCAATGTATGAAGCGTTTGCCCAAGACAGAGAATTTACGCAGTTGGATATTATCGCTGCCATCAAGGCAACGCAACCGCTGTCTAGGACGATGACCGAGCAAGTAACAGCCCTGCGAGATTGGGCAAGACAGCGTGCTAGACCAGCTGCGGCTTCAGTCGCTGAGTATCAGCGAATGGAGTTCTAAAAGCTTTCTCCTGCTTCCCAACAGGAGGAAAGGCTAGCATTTGCTAGCAGTAAATTGAATAAAAGCCGCGCTCCCAAATCACGCGGCTGCATCTGACCAAACAAGTTGTCGTTTGTTTCTAACTTCTCTAGGAGGAAATCCAAATGTCTCACTTTAGCACACTGCGTACCAAAATCACCGATGCCGAAATCCTGAAAACTTCTCTGCGTGACTTGGGCATCTCTGTAAAGTCGAACGCTGATGTTCGTGGCTATAATGGCCAGCGCGTTCGGGCTGACTTGGTTGCAGTTTTAGAAGGCGAATACGATCTGGGCTGGTCTCGTAACAGCGACGGTACTTTTGACCTGATTGCCGACTTGTGGGGTGTTGCTAAGAAACACAACCAAACAGAACTGATTAATTCTATCAATCAGAAGTACGCTGTGAATAAGACTCTGGCAGAAGTAAAACAGCGTGGTCTGCAAAATGCCAATGTTAAGTTGGTCGTGCAAAAATAATTGCTCTGCGCGTTCCCAGGCTCACGGGTTGACCAAGGTATGGTTAGCCCGTTTTTCTTTCTTCTTTCTTCTTTATTGCAATTCAAAGGCCAGCTATTTAAAGCTGGCCTTTGAATATTGAGGTATAAGTATAAAAACTTTATGTTTATGCTAAAGCGGCAGCAACGGGCTGTGGCCAACGATTCATTGCTTTGCCTACGACAGCCAATTCTTGCATCAAACGCTCAAACCGTTCTGGAGTAAGGGATTGCGGCCCATCAGATAAAGCTTTAGCAGGATTGGGGTGAACTTCAATCATCAGAGAGTCTGCACCGCCAGCGATCGCAGCCATTGCCATTGAAGGTACGTATTCGGCACGACCAGTACCGTGACTGGGATCGATCATGATCGGTAGGTGGGTGAGACTGCGTAAAACCGGGATCGCAGATAAATCTAAAGTATTGCGTGCGTATTGGCGATCGAACGTGCGAATACCGCGCTCGCAGAGAATTACGTTCGGATTGCCAGCTGCCAAAATATACTCGGCTGCCATCAACCAATCTTCAATCGTAGCAGCCATACCTCGTTTGAGGAGAACTGGCTTTGGTTGCGCCCCAACTTTTTTGAGTAAGGAGAAATTCTGCATATTGCGGGCCCCAATTTGGATGACATCCGCATATTCGCCTAGAACTTCTAGATCGGCAGCATCCATTAATTCGGTAATAATACCGAGACCAGTCGCTGCACGGGCGGCGGCGAGTAACTCCAGCGCACTTTCACCATGTCCTTGGAAGGCATAGGGAGAAGTCCGAGGTTTGTAAGCACCACCACGCAGGAAATGCGCCCCAGCTGCTTTGACCTTCCGTGCCGTTTCTACGATCATTTCCTCATTTTCTACGGAACAAGGCCCAGCAACAACTACTAAGGGATGATGTAAACCGATCGGAACTGGCCCATTAGGAGTAGAAACTATCACTTCTGACGGTTCGCCGTGACGGTATTCTAAGCTAGCCCGTTTAAATGGCTGTTCCACTCGCAGTACTTGCTCGATCCAAGGGCTAATTTCTTGGATTTGCAGGGGATCGAGATCGGCAGTTTCCCCAACTAAGCCAATTACTACTTTATGTTTCCCAACAATTTTTTCCGGTGATAGCCCCCAAGTAGAGAGTTCTTCGCTAACACGAGCAATCTCGACTTCTGGAGAGCCGATTTTCATTACTACGATCATATGGAAAATCCTTTTTTAAGTTTTTTGCGTGCAGAAAGGCTAAAAGGTAACTTATAGGCTAATTGATTTAGTTAGGGCAACTCAGAATAAATATTTCAAGTCAGAGCGGGATAGCAAGCAGGTTGAGTGCAACTTTACTAAGGTTGACTGCTTTGTCTTAAATATTTGCTGATTTTAAAGATAATCTCTCATATCAGACCAATAGCAGGCAACCAGTTTGTTGCACTTTTGGCATAGGTAATTTGCGGCAGCGCGATCGAAATGCAGAGAAGGTTAGTTTTTTTCCTTGCTCGATCGCCATGCTGCGGTCATTCGTCCCCAATTAACGGTAAACTGCTCCCAGCCCCAAATACTGCCTAGTTTTTCTTCATCCCAAGATGCAGAAAGAACACCATAGCTCAACCCCAAGACACCCAGACCAAAAAAGCCCATACTTACCAGTACTACTGCTGAATTGGGCAGTTTAAACCAGGCATGGCTAATTACGATGTAGCTGACAATAAAAGTAGCAATACCCAAAGAAGAGGGTACACCGGAAAAAATAGCCATTCGCCTTAGCATACGCCGACTAACGGCTTCTGGGATTGCGGTGTCTGCTTGTGAAGCCGATGGCAATTTGTTTTGTTTTTTAACCGCCACCGGATTTCCTGGAGCATTTTTAGCCGTTTTATGGCGATTTTTCTTCGGTTCAAACGGTAATCGCTCTTTACCTGGGGAAGAGTCTTTTTTCGTATTGTCTGCTTTGGTAGTGGGTTGAGGTTCTGATGGCATAAAATTTAACCACGAATGCCCAGGCGACCGATTAATGCTTGATAGCGCTCTTTATTTTCTTTATTAATGTAGGACAGCAGACGCTTGCGTTGACCGATCAGCTTTAACAATCCCCGTCGAGAAGCGTGATCGCTCTTGTTATTTTTCAAATGGTCGCTGAGACGGTTGATGCGCTCGGTTAAAATAGCGATTTGCACATCTGCCGATCCCGTGTCAGTTTCGTGAACTTGGTATTCAGTAATGAGTTGTTGTTTACGCTCTTGCGTGAGGGCCATGATCTAATTAATGTTTGTATGCAGCAGTCTTTTATAATATCACAGCCGTTAGTAGGTAGAGAAATACAGTTGATAGTTAGTACTGATGAACTAAAACTTTGGCTTCATATTCCGGTAAGTCGATCGCCAAATTATCATCTCCAGCTTCTAAGTGACCGTCACTCATCCAATCTAGCCATTTTCCAGGCGCAGGGAAATGAGGAATTCGGTAATTTGGCAAATATCGATCTGAGAAGTTGATTGCTACTACAACGCGGTTACCGCGATCGTCCCAACGAACGTAGGCTAGCACTTTGTTGTCGGGATCTTCATGAAAAAATTCTATGCGATCGTGTTGAAGAGCCAAATTTTGTTTACGGAGAGTTATCAACCGTTTGTAATACTCGAATAAACTGCGATTTTCCGGCCTTTCCAATAAAGGCCATGCTATTTTCTTCGGCTGAGTTACTGTTTCGCTTTTTCGCTTGTGTTCGCCAAATTCTTCTCCCATCCACAGCATGGGTACACCCATTGCGGTCAGTAACAAAACAGCACCTAATTTAGTTCGTCGAAAAGCATCTTCACCGAAAATACCGCGATCGCCTAATTCTCTCATCGTATGTTCGCGATCGTGGGTAGCCAAATAATTAATTACGTTAGTACTAACAGCATATCCCTGTTGCTTTGGGTCTAGAACCTCTTTGAGTTTTTCTAATTCAAATTTTTCTCCACAAATATGGGGAACTATATAATATCGAAAACTTTCGTGCCAACAGGCATCAAGTGGCCCTTCAGGACTCACTACCTTACTCGTATCGGGAATGTGTTCGGCAATATTGTAAAAAGGTTTAGGTGCGGCAGCTTTTTTCGCTTCCTTGCCAATCCATTCTAAAAATTCGTAATTATTTAATTGACGTACTGCATCAAAACGAATTCCATCAATATGGTATTCTTGCACCCAAAATCGCACTACATCACCGATAAATTTCCAAGCTGGTTTAATATCTAATTTTTCATCATAGTTGTTGTAATTAAATTCAGGCCCCCAATAATTGCCGGGGTCTTCCGGGTAGTGCAGATGCTCGTAATACCAGTAATTACGATCTATCATCAACAAGGGGCATTCTTCGTCCGTATGGTTGTAAATTCCATCAAGAATAACTCGAATATTTCTAGCATGACATTCATCAATAAAACGTTTTAAATCTTCAGTAGAACCATAACTGGATTCAGTAGCAAAGAAATGACGCACTTTATAACCCCAGCTATAATCGCCAGGATACTCGTTAATTGGCATTAACTCGATCGCATTAATCCCTAATTCACTTAGGTGATCTAATTTTGCGATCGCATCTAAATACCTACCTTTTTTATCTCGATCTATTTCTCCGCTCGAAAAATCAGCTACGTGCATCTCGTAAATAACTAATTGATGATTATCTGGTAACAATTTGTCATCATGTTGCCAAATATAATCATCAATAAGTCGCTTGCCATCTTTAATTCTTATAACAGCATTTTTTTTATGTTCATCCACGTCCGCTGCATAGGGATCTATTACTTCTACCCATTGGTCATTTTGAAAAGATGGGCTTTGCGATCGGACTCGAAATTTATATTGATAAACACCATCATCTAGATTTACTACGGTATAGAAATAACCATTTTTATCTTTCTCCATTGGAATTTCTTTCCAATTGGAAAAAGAGCCAATCAAGGCTGATTCTTTGTTATTGGGAGCAAATAATTGAAATTCGATCGCAGACGCCATGAAGCTTGTTTTCCTGATTAATAAAACAAATTAGGCAAATTTTCTATCTTTTAAATTCTTGAATCATCAACCTTAAGAAATAGAGACAAATTAAACTTTAATTAATTTTACAATCCTCAAAACTCAGTAACTATAATTAACATTCAAGTTTTCCGGATTGTATTTATAACTTAAGGAAGATGCTTTTAAGAAATTGAAATGTTGCTGAAGAGAGAGGCTGTTACAAATATGAATGAACAAAATATAAGAAAAGGAAAATCTTAGGAGAAAAAGATGCCTACACTATGGGAATGGATTCCCCTGATTTCAAGTGGTGGAATTGGTATTGGATTAATTTCTTTAGCCTATTACTTTGCTACAATTACTAGCTAACTAAATAATTAAATAATGTTTAAAATTTCTAATAAATTTTTCAAAAAAAAGGGGTAAGATATTGCCAATCGCAATTACATATCTTACCCTTATACTCTTATCAACTAATTACTTATGCAGCTTGAGTAGTAAGATGACTGAATATCGGCTTTCGAGTTTCCAAATTAAAGCGATATCCTTCTGGCAAAATATGTAGCTTCGCGCCGCAAATCGCTAAAGCTTCATCCTTTAAAAGTCCGTCCAAATTTTCATGAGTTATTTCTGCCACATCAACCACAGTAACAGCACCAGCACCAATCACGGTGAACTGGTTATTCTGCACTAGTACAGAGGTATTTTCATCAATACCAATTCCCAAAACTGCTGGCTGCTGCGTTAAGGCTGAAACCAACCTTCCCAACCTTCCCCGTTGCGAAAAATGCTGGTCTACTACAATTCCCGGTAAAAAAGCCATACCAGGGCCTAAAGCTACTGTATCAACGCGAGGATTGGTTTCAGATTCCCCTTCAACAATCATCACATCAGGCATCATAGCAGCACCAGCACTCGTGCCTCCCACAACGATTCCTTCTGCATAACGTTTATGAATAGCTTGATCTAGTTCACTGTCTTTAATTAAGCTGATAATGCGGGCTTGATCTCCCCCTGTAAAGAATACACCTGTAGCATTTTGAATTATTTCTAAATACTCACTTCTGCTAGCATCTTCTCGATATTGCGTGTCGATTACTTTAACATCTTCAGCCCCTAACCGCTCAAATATTCTAGTATAATCATCTCCTACTTCTCTAGGTAGACTTGTTGCAGCAGTCATAACGGCAACTCTGGCCTTAACACCTCCAGCAGCGCGAATAAACTCTCGCAGAATTTTACAATCACCTTCTCTATCCTCCGCACCACCAATAATGAGTAGTTGACCACTGGCTTGACTTGAAGACATATCCACTCCAGATGTTATTTAATCAATAATTTAAATAAAACACATAAAATCATTTAATTAACACATCCAATTGGTAGATTTTGATACTAAAAGCTAGAAATTCAATAAAACAATACAGTTAGACAATTTCTAAAATTGCGTAAGATTTATAGGCCAAATCAAAAATGCCCCTATTATTAGGGGTTATAAAAAAAATCTATGGGAATTAAGATCGGAAAAATGTTTTAATTAGCAGTTTTTAGCCTGACCATTTATTAAAGCCATCAACAAATGCCGAGCTTCTTCGAGCAGAAAATGCTTTGGCTTACCATTGCAAACGATCTGGAATTCATTTCTATTTGAACCATCACCATAACCAGAAATAAGCTTTCTTTGGAAAGCTTCTTCAGCTAGCTCTCTTACTTCATTTCTAAGGTTGGTTTTGGTAGTATTCATGTGCGTATCCTCCCTTCTTATCCCATTATCAAACAGTTTAAGTTTACTTCGTACCTGTCAAAGGTGAGATTTTAAAATTTAATTAAATACAGTTGATTATTTAATACTCAAAGCTTATGTTAAAGATGAAGAAATATATACAATTCGAGTTAAATATAAATATTTTCTCAAATAAAAATATAATGATAACCTTTGATAGAGGAAAGGAATCTGAGATGGCGCTAAATTTAACTCTGCATGGCTACAAACAAATTTTTTGGCCATTTTTAACTAATTTATTACTAATGGCTAATGACAAATTTAACTTGATAGGGATGGTCAGTATCTCTCAACAGAATAAATCAATTAATTGTTTAGGCAAACGGAGGTAATCAATGATTCAAGACCAACTAATCGAAACAGTACGCATTAATGCCAGAAAAACAGATGCTTTCGATATTTTCAACTTGAAGTATTACATTGGCCCAAACCCCTACTTAGATAGTGGGGCGGTAGTGTTTGATTTTGGTTTCACCGGGCATTTACCAACTTTACCTATTGAGGAATATGCCTTAATTATTGGAGAACGTTACCCACAAATACGCAATGAAAATTACCAATCCCATGCTCATCTGTTTGCTCGAACAGTCTCAGAAGTAGGAAAACTCGACATGGGTTTACACCTCGAACGGTGGAGTTATAAACAATATCCTGACTATTTTAGGATTGGGGTTGAATCACTTCATGCCCGTACCAGCCGAGGGGTAATTTATTGTGTTTGGGATTGGTTTGAAGCGATTACTCAGCATGATGAAGACTTTTCGTTAGAAAATCAGATCAAAAAGCTTCAGGATGTCTTTCGGCAATCTGTTTATGGTGGGCCGACAGTCTACGCTTTGTTACGTACTGCTTGCCAAAAAGGAATTCCCACCTTTTATTTGTGGGATGAAAGACTCATGCAATACGGCTATGGAAAAAAATTAATTCGTGGGGTAGCAACCACTTTTAATAACGATAGTCATTTAGATTCGGATTTTACTACCCGTAAAGATGACTGTAAGATTTTTTTAAATACATTTGGTTTTCCAGTTCCGAAAGGTGATATTGTTTTCTCTTTGGGAGAAGCAAAGATCGTAGCAGAAAGAATTGGTTACCCAGTAGCAGTTAAACCTGTAGTCGGACACAAAGGAATTGGGGTGACAGCAGACGTGCAAAACCAAGAAGAATTAGAATTTGCTTTTGGTAGAGCGCTCAGAGCAATTCCTGAAGAACAAGCAATCGAAGTAATTGTCGAAAAAAGTATCAAAGGGGCAGATTTTCGACTGCTATGCGTTAATGGCAGATTCGTAGCTGCTACGGAACGTCGTCCGGCTTCTGTAGTTGGGGATGGTTATTCAACTATTGCCGAATTAATTAAGCGAGAGAATCGCAAGCCGGAACGTTTGGATACACCCACTTCACCGATGAGTAAAATTCAGTTGGATGAAGCGATGGAGATGTATTTATCCGAACAAAAACTATCGTTAGATAGCATACTAGCTAAAGATAGGATAGTTTATTTGCGAAAAGTAGCTAATCTATCATCTGGTGGTTTAAGCATAGATGCAACTCGCATACTTCACCCTGATAATATTATCCTGGCACAAGATATCGCGCAGCATTTTAGTTTGACTTGCTTGGGTATTGATGTCATTACTCAAGATATTTCTAAGTCTTGGAAATCTGGTAATTTCGCTATTTTAGAAATCAATGCCGCACCAGGAATTTTCATGCACTTAAACCCAGCTATTGGGGAAAGCGTTGATGTACCATCTTACATTTTAGAAACCTTTTTTAAGTCTGGTTTGGATGCCAGAATACCTTTAATTACCTTCAATCGGGTTTCAGTTCAAGAATTGCAAGAAACGATCGATCATGTTCTTCTCCATCATCCCGACTGGGTAATTGGCGCAGTTTGCCGAGATGCAGTTTTTATCAACCGCTCGGAAAAAATTCTCCACAAGGATTACAACACGAACGTGCAAAATTTGCTACGCAATCCTAAACTAGATTTGCTCCTAGCCGAGTACCCAGAAGAGATTTTGGAAAGAGACGGAATGTTTTACCAAGGTAGCAATGTAGTAGTGCTGGATAATCCAACAGAGACTGAAATGATGCTGGTGCGAGATATTGATGAAGACTCGATCGTTGTTGTGAAGGAACAAAACAATGTTTCGATTCGAGGAAAAGGTTTAATAGAACAGTATAGCCTGGGAGCGGAAGAACCTTTTAAGCGGGTTTATCTCAAGGAAATTACGAAGATTTTGTAAACTAAGATTTCGCACCGGAATTAGAAACCGGGTTTCTGGCAGTAACTAAATCTGAAAGAGTAGATTTTTAGTTAAGAAACCCGGTTTCTCAAGTTTTGTCGAGCTAGTTAGTTACTGCCAAACAAACACTTTTGCTTCGTACTCAGCTAAGTCAATCATTATTTGGCCGTCCTTAGCTTCCACATCATAGTTATATGTCCACTCATGCCAGTTACCATCGGCTGGAAAATTAGGAACGGTGTAGCCGGCTAAATAGCTATCGGAGAAATTTGCTACTACTACGACACGAGAGCCTTCATCATTCCAGCGCGTGTAAGCAAATACTTTGCATTCTGGATTTTCATGGAAAAAGTCAATGTTCTCGGTGTAAAGAGCGTGGTTGTTTTTCCGCAGGTTAATTAATCCTTTGTAGTATTCAAACAAACCGCGATTTAGGTCGTTTTGTAGTAGCGTCCAATCAATTTTGGAAGGGTCGGTACTTTTTGGTTTGTATTCGCCAAACTCTTGTCCCATCCACATTAAGGGGACGCCAATAGCTGTCATTAATATGACGGCTCCCAGTTTGATGCGCTTAAAAGCTTCTTCATCAAAAATATTGCGCTCTCCCAACTCCACCATGACGCGATTGTGATCGTGATTTGTGATGTAATTGACGACATTTGTAGCGCCCATATAACCTCGGCGCTTGCAATCAATTACTTCTTTGAGGCGCTCTAGATCGAACATATCACCGCAAATGTGTGGTACGACGCAGTGATAAAAACTATCATGCCAGCAACCATCCATTGGGCCGTCAATGTTAGTAATAGATGGTGTATCGGGGATATATTCAGCAATATTATAAAAAGGCTTCATGGAAGCTGTTTTTTTAGTTTCTTGAACGATCCAGTGCATGAAGTCGTAATTGGCCATTTGCCGTGCCGCATCATAGCGAATACCATCAATGTGATATTCTTCAATCCAAAAACGGACTGTATCTCCGATGAATTTCCAGGCGGGTTTAATGTCTAGATTTTCGTCATAATGTTCGTAGTTAAATTCTGGCCCCCAGCTATTATCAGGATCGCGGGGAGAGTGGTGATACCAATAATCGTGATCGATTTGAGTAAGGGGACCAGATGCTTCCGAGTGGTTGTAAATCCCGTCCATGATGACGCGAATACCCCGTGCATGGCACTCGTCAATGAATTGTTTTAATTCTTCTGTCGTGCCATAGCTGGTTTCTGTGGCAAAAAAATAGCGGGGATTGTAACCCCAACTGTAATCGCCTGGATATTCTTTAACTGGCATTAATTCGATGGCATTAATTCCCAGTTCGCAAAGGTAATCTAATTTTTCGATCGCGTGTTTGTATTTGCCTCGTGGATTGGGGTCATCTTCACCGCCAGAAAAGTCAGCGATGTGCATTTCATAAATAACTAATTCACGATCTTGCGGGAGCGGTTTGTCATCGTGTTTCCAAACATATGTATCGACGATTCTTTTACCGTCTTTGATTCTGATGTTGCCAACTCCTTGGCTTTCATCAACGTCGGTTGCATAAGGATCGATGACATCTACCCATTGATCTGGTTCAAAGAACCAGCTTTTTGATTGAATGCGAAATTTATATTGATGAACTCCGTCTTCTAGTTCTACATTGGTGCGGAAATAACCATCTTTACCTTTTTCCATTGGGATTTCTTGCCAATCGGAAAAAGACCCAATTAAGGATGCTGCTTTGTTATAAGGAGCAAATAAGCTAAATTCAACCAGACTAGCTTTATCTTTTTTAGTGCTTTCCTGATTAGTCTTATTAAGTTTTGCGCTAGAATCAACTTGGCTAGTTATTTTATTAGATTTGGTAGTTGTCATAATTTTTTGTTACCTTGTGGTGATAAATACATTTTCTGGTTTTAAGCCGAGGCTGCCTATCACCCTAGAGAAATAAATCTATTTTGTACCTAATTCTTTAGGCATATTTTTAAAGAAAGATACTTGATTTACAAATTATTTTTTTATTAGTTAAAAATAAATCTCTGATATTAATTAAATTACTGGCTCAACCAAGCGATCGCAGCCCTGATCCATTCTTCCGCTTCTTTACTTTTCGCGACTAAACCATCCTGACTAATGGCTTCTAATGCCTTCATCACCTCGCTGTTGGTATATCCCAAAGCTAAGAGAGTCATTTCTACGTCTTCTACGATTTCTGGCGAAGGGCCTACGGAACGAGCAGTGGCGACGCCAGCCGAGTGCCGCCATTCTGCCAGCTTGGTTTTCAATTCTAAGGCAATGCGTTCGGCGGTTTTGTTGCCGACACCGCGAGTTTTGGCTAAGGCGCGGATATTACCGGTGACGATCGCTTGCACTAAGTCTGGCAGTCCCAAGGTGTCTAAAAGAGCGATCGCTAAAGCTGCTCCAATGCCATTTACGCTGACCAATTGCCGAAACAAATCTCGTTCTGCCGCTGAAGCAAAACCGTACAAACTCATTTGATCTTCTCGCACTTGTAAGTGAGTGAAGATTTGGACGATTTCTGCCTGTGGTTTTAACTGTTCTGCTAAACGGGGTGGGACTTGCATTTCGTAGCCAATTTGGTTAACCTCAAAAACCAGCGTCATGCGATCGCTACTAGTTTTGTGAAAACCAACTACCGTGCCTTTCAAAAAATTAATCATGTTAGAAAGCCAAAATGATGTAAGCCTTCCAAAATTCCTCCAGCACAATTTGCCCGTGCTAAATACCGATAATCAGCTAAATTTGCTTCATACCAATTACGGAGTTCTGGTTGAGCATTTCCTACAATAATACCTTTTGGTTCTCCTACATTAAATAAAGCAATATCATTACCAGAATCACCGCATACCACTGTTTGTTGGGGGTCTATTTCCCAATGTTGGCGCAGAAATTGTACTGCCAAACCTTTATTACCATTACGAGGCAAAATATCTAAATCTTTACCACCGCTATAAATTAACCGAGCATCGATACCGCGTTCTTGTAATAATGATTCCAAACGAGGTATCACTTCTGGGGCTGCTGTTTCTGCTAAAAAATAGCTAACTTTAAAAGGGCGCTGTTCTGATGATGGTTGAGGTACGAGGTCGCTAAAGTTAGCGCCGATAGATTCTGCTTCTTCCCGGTTCCAGCCTACCGAAAGTTGACCAGACCAAGTGGGGTCTGGATTACTGCTATCCTGATAGTAAATTTCCGTACCCACTGCGGCAATTAAAGCATCCGGTGATAAAAGATTTTTTTCCGCGACAAGTTGTTGGTAGAGTTGAGGAGAACGTCCTGTCGCGTAAACTATTTTCGTTCCGTGTTCTTGGCGATGTTGGCTTAATAGGTTATTGAGTTTTTCCAAAGCTCGATCGTCACCTACTAAAGTATTATCTAAATCTGTTACAAACAAGAACTGTGTCATAATTAGAAGAAACTATTTCCTAGTTTTACAGTAGAGCTTCTAAAATTGAAAGCAGCTAATCCTCTTTAGTCTTAATAAATTTTGGGCAGAGCATTTATAAGATTCGATTCAAAATAACTTGAATAAATTACAGCGCTCTGCCTTGGTAAAAATCAACACTACTTGCACTTTTTTAGAGAAAGAGAGAAATTAAAAACAGTAAATTAGTTTTTAATTTCTCATTTTTAATTCATGCTCAAGTTTGGGTTTGTTGAATAGTGCGAATTGCTTCTTGAGTAGATTGAACAGCTTGTGTATTTCCTTGCTCTTTAAAAAGTTGAGCAGCTTTTTGGAAATCTTTGAGGGCTGCTTGAGCATTTTTTAGATTGTAGTAAGTCACACCGCGATTGAAGAAAGCTTCTGCAAAATCCGGTCTGAGTTGAATAGACTTCGTGTAATCTTGAAGTGCTTCTTGATGCTTTTCTAATTTGTTGTAAGCAATGCCCCGATTGTAGTAAGCTTTATCATCATTTGGGTCGAGACGGATCGCTTCGTTATAATCTTCGACAGCACCTTGATGATCTTTTAAATCATCTTTAGCATTACCCCGATTAATATAAGCTTTTGCATTATCGGGGTCGAGTTTGATAGCTTCGGTACTATCTTCGA
Organism: Leptolyngbyaceae cyanobacterium; assembly: GCA_036703985.1. Classification (GTDB taxonomy): domain Bacteria; phylum Cyanobacteriota; class Cyanobacteriia; order Cyanobacteriales; family Aerosakkonemataceae; genus DATNQN01. The sequence goes on along the minus strand of DATNQN010000022.1, from coordinate 128,916 downwards.
TCGCACCTTGATAATCTTTCAAGAAATAGCGAGCATAACCTCGATTGATATAAGCTTGAGTGAGTTCGGGATTCAGCTTGAGGGCTGCCGTGTAATCTTCAATTGCTCCTTTATAATCCCCTTGTCTAGCCTTTTCTATACCCCGGTTATAAAGTTCCACGGCACTCATTTGAGTGTTTGAGGAAGGTTCTGAAGTTGATCCGGTTCTGGGAGTGGATTCAGTATTGCGACTAGGACTTGAATTGGTATTACGGGTAGGTGTTGATTCGGTAGAATCCGGTTTTGATTCGACTTGAGTAGGAGTTACTTCAGTAGAGTCTGGTTTGGACTCTGCTTCGATCGGTGTTGATTCGGTGCGAGAATTTGGTTTTGCTTCTGTTTGAGAAGTCGTGTTCGACCTAGATTCGTTTGGTTTAGATTGAGCCTGGACAGCGGGAGAAATGCTAGCCAGTACAGTGGCGATTCCTACAATAGCAATTGTTTGTTGAATGGCTTTCATGGTGTTATTTGCACCTCTTTATCTGGAAATGATACATGGGTAATGAATTAGCAGTACACCCTAGAAACGAGAAATTTTACTTGTTTAGGCTTTTGGATAAACGGAAAAAATAGACAACCGACCAAAAGCAGATTTTTAAACTAGGGTTCAACCCTATAAAAGGGGATGATAACCTGGTAGATGACGCTTAATTCCGTAAAATTGTTACCCAAACCGCAATTATTCTCATTTCCTCCCCTCAATCGTCAAGTATGGATTCTCGCTGCTGGTCGATTCCTGTTGGAAGTTGGCACTGGTTTCACTTTATTTTACGCACCGATTTTTTTTGTTAATCAAGTATTTTTATCGGCTACTCAAGTAGGTATCGCCTTGGGAAGTGCTTCGATTTCTGGTGTAGTAGGTCGCATCTTAGGGGGTGTATTTGCGGACTCGACCTTTTGGGGTCGTCGGCGGACTTTATTGCTTTCTGCGGCTATTTCTGCCGTTGCATCCTTTGCCTTAGCTACTACTAGCAATTTCTCGTCTTTAGTCGCTGGTAATTTGCTGATGGGGTTGGGTATGGGTTTTTACTGGCCTGCAACAGAAGCAGTGGTAGCGGATTTAACTGAAGGTGAACATCGAAAGGAAGCTTACGCGCTCGCTAGATTAGCAGATAACTTGGGCTTGGGGACGGGAATCATTTTAGGCGGCGGATTAATTGCGACGACTGGTGCTTATAGAGCGCTATTTTTGATTGATGGGCTATCTTTTTTGGTGTTTTTTGGGGTGGTTTATTTTGCGATCGAGCAAACTTATCAACCAAAGGCAATCAATAGTCATGGTCAATCACCTTTTGATGGTTGGATTACAGCACTAAGCGATCGCCGTTTGTCGGTCTTTGTAGTAGTCAATGTTATTTTTACTACTTACATTTCTCAACTACACAGTACCATGCCCTTATATTTCAATAAGTATATATCAATTGCCAATTCTACGGGTTTTTCGACCAGTACTATTAGTGCCTTATTCACTTGGCACATGATTTTGACCATTTTGTGTCTAATGCCGATCGCGCGAATCTTAAAGCGGTTTAGTCAGCCTAAAGCTTTGAGTATTTCTGCCTTACTCTGGGCAGTAGGATTTTGTTTGCTTTGGGTAACCGGGGTCGCGTCCAGCTGGCCATTGCTTTGGGCTATCTTAGCAATGGGAGTATTTGCGATCGCTATTGTCTCCTATACCCCTTTTGCCTCTTCCCTAGTTGCCGATCTTGCCCCACCAGACCTTCGAGGAGTTTATCTTTCCATTAACTCGTTATGCTGGGCAGTTGGATATGCAATTGGCCCTCCTTTAGGAGGTTGGGCAATGGATCGAAATATCGCCGTTGTCTACAGTTTTTGGTTGAGTTTAGCAGTCAGCGTATTGATAACACTGGGAATTTTGCAATACCTCAACCGAATCTTAGTTAGCGAAAAACCCCCAAGCTGAAAGCGATGGGGGTGGGGAGAACATTTTTAACTTCATCCTTCAGACTTTCCCTAGCGCCGACGTTCTTGCAATTTGCGATAAACCGCTTTGATATCGACTTGGTGATATGCTAAAGCAACCAAAGTGTGATATATGAGATCGGCAGCTTCACCAGCGATCGCATCCTTATCATCATCCTTACAAGCCATCACCACTTCGGCGGCTTCTTCCCCAATCTTCTTCAAAATTTTGTTATCGCCGCCGTTGAATAGCTTGCAGGTATAAGAATCTTCTTTCGGACGATCGCGACGATCGCAAATCACCTCAAATACCTGAGACAGAGTATCGGCTGGCGGCGCTACCTTTTGAGAGTCCACTTGATGAAAACAACTCCTCTCACCAGTGTGGCAAGCAATATCTCCCACCTGCTCCACACTTAGGAGTAGCGCATCGCTATCACAGTCATAACGAATACTTTTCACATTCTGGACGTGCCCGGAAGTTTCCCCTTTCGGCCACAACTGAGCGCGGGAACGACTCCAAAACCAAGTTCTACCAGTTAAAATAGTTTTTTCTAACGACTCCCGATTCATCCAAGCCATCATCAACACAGCACCATCCAGATAATCCTGAACAATAGCCGGTACTAAACCCCGTTCATCGTAGCGAATTTCGTCCAAGGGAATAGATTGAGAAAAAGTGGTTGACTCCGGAGCAGACATACCCGTATTTAAAGATGGGTAAACAGCAGAATTCAGTGTATCATCTTAATCCTGTTGACTGCTATGCGATCGCGACAACTCTAGGCCAAAAGAGTTGTTGGGCCTCTATTAATGGTACTGTTAAGACTTGCCGCTTGAGATTTGACAGCACTCCAAGCAACTTGGTGAGCTTTCGATTCTTCGCCGTACCAGTGAATAGCACAATTAAAAGCGGCTCGGTATAACTCTTGGGCCGCCTCTGACAAACAATCTCTTACATCTGCGGGTAAATCTTGATTGCTTTTGTATAACATCTTTCTATTAGAGCTATGTTTGATTACTTAAGAGTCTAAGATTGTTGATCTGCGGCTCGTGACTATCCTGAGGCATATTTTTAGCTACCTAACCCAGGATCGGACTCAAAATTAAGGAGATAACTTTGGTGACCACCTCTTTTAAAACCACCAAATCAGAAGAAATATTTGCGGCGGCTCAAAAACTGATGCCGGGAGGCGTGAGTTCGCCCGTGCGAGCGTTCAAATCGGTAGGAGGACAACCGATCGTCTTTGACCGAGTGAAAGGCGCTTACATTTGGGATGTTGATGACAATCAATACATCGACTATGTGGGCACTTGGGGGCCTGCCATCTGCGGCCATGCCCACCCAGAAGTAATTGAAGCACTGCATAAAGCCTTAGAAAAAGGTACTAGTTTCGGCGCTCCTTCAGTGCAGGAAAATGTCCTGGCAGAAATGGTGATCGATGCGGTTCCCAGCATTGAAATGGTGCGCTTTGTCAACTCCGGTACCGAAGCTTGTATGGCCGTACTGCGTTTGATGCGTGCTTTTACCGGACGGGACAAAATCATCAAGTTCGAGGGTTGCTACCACGGCCACGCCGATATGTTCTTGGTCAAGGCGGGTTCTGGTGTAGCAACTCTCGGTTTACCTGACTCTCCAGGCGTTCCCAAATCCGTTACTGAAAATACCCTAACTGCTCCTTATAACGATTTAGAAGCTGTTAAAGCTTTATTTGCGGAAAACCCAGGCCAAATTGCGGGTGTCATTCTAGAACCAGTAGTAGGTAATGCTGGATTTATTACCCCCGATGCAGGATTTTTAGAAGGTTTGCGCTTGCTAACCCAAGAAAACGGGGCTTTGCTGGTGTTTGATGAAGTAATGACGGGTTTTCGCATTGCTTACGGCGGAGCTCAAGAAAAATTTGGTATTACTCCGGATCTCACCACGCTGGGGAAAGTAATTGGCGGCGGTTTGCCAGTAGGCGCTTATGGCGGGCGGAGAGATATCATGTCTTTGGTAGCTCCCTCCGGGCCAATGTATCAAGCAGGCACTCTGTCTGGCAATCCACTGGCGATGACTGCCGGCATTAAAACCCTCGAATTACTTCAAAAACCTGGTAGTTACGAGTATTTAGAAAAGATTACCAAAAAGCTGAGTGACGGACTGCTCGAAATTGCCAAGCAAACCGGTCATGCTAGCTGTGGCGGTTATATCAGCGCGATGTTCGGGTTATTCTTTACATCTGGCCCCGTTCACAATTACGAGGACGCTAAAAAATCGGATTTGAGCAAGTTTAGCCGCTTTCATCGCGGTATGTTAGAGCACGGTATCTATCTTGCACCGTCTCAGTTTGAAGCAGGGTTTACTTCTCTTGCTCATACAGAGGAAGATATCGATCGCACTTTAGCAGCTGCGAAAGAAGTAATGTCCGGCCTATAAAAAGGTTTGTCCTCTTTTTAGTGCAGTTTTCTTTGCAACCCCGTCTGTATCCAGGCGGGGTTATTTCATTCTGAGTTCTTTGGCTGCTGGTATTTTACTGGGAGTAGATGGTTCTCGCCACAAAACAAAAGGAATACTAAGAATACCGACGATCGCTACCACGATCGCCGTCAACCATACCATTAAACGATTCGGCTGATAATTGCTAGTTTCGATTTGTCGAAAAACTTGATTGTAGCGCCAAACAGATAAGGCAATGATTAGAATACCCGCTAATACCAAACTCAATCCGAGATTTTGAGAATTAATAAAAGAAGGACTAGCAGTATTTTGTTGTCTGAGTGCAGATTCTAATTCTCTGAGAAACAAGCCAAAACGAGCGATCGCAAATCCAAAGCCAATTAAAGCGATAGAAGTCCGCAACCAAGCTAAAAAAGTTCTTTCATTAGCTTGATGCTCTCGCTGCCTGTCAACGATTGGTCGTCTATCCATAGAGATAAAGGATGAAATCTGAAATCTGAAGAATAAAAATTCGATCGTTCATCTTCGCACCCTTTTATCCCTATTCATCATCAGCCTAACAATATAAATTAAACAGTCGTCGGCTGATTGCTTACCCGAATCCCTAACGGTAATTAGTAAATTGCAAAGCCACTGGATATTCTTCTTGTTTTAGCCGTTGGATAACTAACTGCAAATCATCTTTGGCCTTAGCAGAAATTCTCACGGCGTCTCCTTGAATCGAGGCTTGCACTTTTTTAAATTCGTCTCGAATCAACTTGGTAATTTGTTTTCCGATTTCCTGGCTGATGCCCTTTTTAAGTTTGATTACTTGACGAACTCGGTTGCCGCTAGCCGACTCGACCTTACCGTAGTCAAATATTTTCAGAGAAAGATTACGTTTAGCTGCTTTGGTTTGCAAAATGGTGTGAATAGCATCAAGAGTAAATTCACTATCAGTATTGACAGTAATTTCTTCTTTTCCCAATTCCACGGTAGTTTGCGTGTCTTTGAGATCGTAGCGGCTAATGATTTCTCTGTTGGTTTGATCTACAGCATTAACCAATTCTTGGTAATCAAAATCACTGACAATATCAAATGAATAAGTAGAAGCCATAAGCAATTGTTAGTTGTCAATTGTCAACGGTCAATCTGTTTTATATGGGGAATTTTAGATTTTGGATTGACCCTAAAATCAAGCTGCCAAAGAACATTTCGATTTTCGGTCATCAGTCATTAAGTATGGCAGAAAATTATCAATAATTAATCGCTGACGACCGAGGGCTAATTTGCGTTAACTTGGCTCAGACTGACAATGATTAAAGTAGCAATCGAAAGAGAACCGATCGCAAACATCAGCGCTCGTGCTAACGGTATATTCAAAATATAAAAAACCGAGTGAAGCAATCGGGCTATCAAAAATGCGATCGCTGCTCCTGCTGCCAAAGAAGAATCAACTTTCGTTACATAAGCCATCAACGCTGCTGGGGCAAATAGGGTAAAAGCTTCAAAAGCATTTTGATGCGCCCAAGTTGCTCTTTGGGCGTAGGGAGGCAACTTATCAACTACCGCTCTGGGAGTTGCTAGAGCTTCTGGCCCAAAGGTGACGCGGGCATAAGCTACCAGCAAAAATGGTAAATACACTAAAACAGCGGCTATGGCAATACAGTAAAGAAAAATGCTAGGCATCGAAACTTGTAATAGGGTCATTCCGTTCTGCAAAACTTACTCAAATCTACCAAGGTCAAACAGCGAAAGCTGAACCCACGCAAATTCAAATGCTTGCTTCTTGCTTCATTGAATCCTTAACAGCAGCGCTGTTAAGTTGGCGTGACTCTTCACAGGCTAACCCCGTCGAACTGACGGTTTTTGGATAATTAATTTCTCTCCTGCCAGTGTTCTAAATTGATCCTGGCATTCAAATCTCTATCCAGTTCTGTGCCGCAATTGCCCTCTGATTTCTGGCAAGCAAATACTTTTTTTGTTGAAAAAGAAACTTGCCACGCTCCCTAAACATATTAATCAAAGTAAAACAGAGTGACTAATTTTCTCTGTTCTTCTGCATCTTTACAAGTTTGCAGCAATGTCCGGCTGTCATGAAAAGCAAAGCAAATTAATTGCTGACATCTGGATACTATTTCTTGGTTACATAGAGCGCTGGCTTCCCCTAAAGACAGGTGATTGTTTTCTGGCTTTTCTACCAAGTGCATTACTTGTTCTAATTGTTGGCGCGATTCTTGCGGTTGACGTTCGAGGCTTTGGGGTAGGATGACCGTTAATAGTTTGGGGTCAGCACGCATTGCGCCTCGGATGGCAGCAGCATTAGTACCAGTCGCACCAGAGGTAATTAACCGATTGCCTGATAATACCAGGGCATAGCTCATCATCTCTATGAGATGCTGATGGGTAATGGGAACGTGTCGCGATCCTAACAAAGCGATTCGCTTAGAACCAGTTTGCTGGATCGTCGCGAGTTCTTGGACTAATTCATCAATTTTTGGTAAATCTATCGACTGACTCAAGGACGGTTTGAGGCTGAACAACCTTGTTATTTTAACAGAATATGGAGAGAAGCCCCCAGCTAAAAGTACTAATTCAAGTTGTTAATGACTTAATGCTTGATAGTTATTAGGAAATGGGAACTAAGAGGATTTCGCCCCAACTATAGAGCCGTCTAGTTGGGGTAGTTAACCAGACTTAGCTATGGCTGAGTTACGGCAGTTTTGAGACCTAATTTTTCGATCGCGCGATCGATGTCAAAGTGTTGTGCCATCATCTGACAGATACACTGGACTTTGGCCGGTTCTTGCAGGCGCACTTGACCAAAAGTGTGGTTGATGATTTCTACGGTGGTGAGGGTATCGAGATCCACTGAGAGGATGGGAATTTCTAAATCTTCAGCACGGCTGAGGATAAAGTCGGGAGGAGATACGTGTCCGGTTAAAATCAGACATTGAGTAGAAGTTTCTAGTGCCGCTAACTGGATGTCAGGACGATCGCCACCAGTCACGACAGCCATATTTCTGCCTTTGCGGAAATATTTCAAGGCTGAATTGACATTCATCGCCCCGATTTTCAGGCTTTCCACCATCAAATCCAAACGATCGCCCCGACAAATCACTTCCGCGCTTAGCTGGTGTACCAGTTCCTTGACGCTCACGCTTCGCAATAAAGCGCTGCGCGGCAGAATTCCCAATACCGGAATATTTCGGTTTTCCAGAAATGGCGTGACTTCTGTTTGTAAGACTTCTAGTTGATCGTGGGGAATATCATTGAGCAACACCCCAGATAAGCGATCGCCTAAGCGCTGCTTCGCTGACAATATCTTATGTACCGATAGTACCGATTCCAACCGTGCCACTAGGAGAATCGAGGCATCAACCACTTCCGCCGTTTCTAACAAGGACATTTCAAACAAACTGCCCTCATCGAGAGTTCCTGGCCCTTCTAACAAGATTAATTCGCCCAATTCCATTTGGGACGATTCTGCTAGCAAAGCACGATAGTTTATTCGATCTTCTCCCCGTAACCGTTTTTCGATGGTTGGGACATCCAGAAATAAAAATGTTTTTAGCAAGCGGTTTGGCGGCAAATTGAGGCTATCGGCTAAAAACTTGACATCCTCATCGGTGCCATCATTTCGATCGTTGCTCCAACAGGTTCCTACCGGCTTGCCGTAAGCAATATCAAGCTGTTTTTCCTTTAACAGATGAGCTAGCCCCAAGACCGCTGCTGACTTGCCACTGTAAGCCTCAGTCGATCCTATCAGCAAAAATTTTCCCGATTTTGGCACACCCTCTCTCCTACTCCTAGTTTGGAAATTTTGAAATATTGAAGCCCTGACGAGTCTTGTCTACTCTTCTAAACGAAGTAATTTCCGGTAGAACGCTTTAGAGAAATCTACTGTACGAGAAGTTTTAAAACTCATTATCACTTCTATTAAATAATTTACGAATTCATTATTAGCCAATGTTACTTCGTAACTCAGTTCGGCATTGCCATCAAACTGCAAGCGACAGCGGGTAAGGTCTGATGGTAACATTGCCACATTCCAAGTCGCAACGAAGGGAATGCTTTCCCCACCTTCAATTTTGCGTTCCCCTTCTAAAACTCCTTTTTCATAAAGGCTGATCGCCTTGGGTAGCCAAGACTTCTTGTTGCCTTGATAATAAGGTGCGTAAACGTTTACTCGTTGCGGATTAGCGGGTGGCAGCTGGTCAATATTCATAACTTATATCTTCCTCCTGTGCGGGCATTTATATGTGCCTAAGGCATTATTCCCAAAATCTTTTATCCGATCGCGCTCGGTCAACGAACCCAGATATTATTAGGCTATCATTCCTGCATCGGGGCAAGGCTTGAAAACCAATTTCTCGGTTACTGTCTAAAATTATCATCGCATTTGGGAAGTAGGAGAATTAGAGCGGCGTTTGGGAGGGTGAATATGGCTTAATTCAACCCTTACCAGTCACGGTAATTCCAATTTCCAGGAAAAGCCCACACCAGAAATCGTCAAATCGATCGAAACAGTAGCGAAGCAATACAACAATCTTGGTTACAATAAGGCTTCATTAGCCTTTATGGAAACTGGCGGAAATGATACCAAAGATTCTCGCTGTCAAGCGTTGGATGTCGTAATCGCCATTTCTGTCGATGACAAGCTCTTAGTTGCCTGTACTTTCGGTATGTAAAGGCTGCACGGCTTGGTGTTATCTCATACCCAGTTTCTTTAAAGGTGTCGATAAGTACTGGTGGTTAAATCAGCTAACCTATGCCAGCGAATTCCTGGCCCGAAAACAATTCTTACAACGAGCTCGATCCAATCGGCTCTTTATTATCTGAGTTGCCTCCTACGGATGACTCGGAAGGAATACCTAATACTTGGTACGCCGGACGCAGGCGCAAAGCTGCTGTGGTGTTAACCGTAGTTTGGAGCGGTACGATCGCCCTGCATTTATTTTCGTGGGGAATCTGGTTCGTACTAGCTTTGACTACCTTGATGGTATTTCACGCGATTCGGGTTTTGCGATCGCGCCCCCGCGATTTACCCGAACCTTTGTGCGAAGATAACCAAGCTAATTGGCCTTTTGTTTCCCTACTGGTAGCCGCTAAAAATGAAGAGGCAGTGATCGGGAAACTGGTGAAAAATATGTGCAGCCTCGACTACCCGGAGCACCTTTACGAACTTTGGGTGATCGATGACAACAGCACCGATCGAACGCCAGCAGTACTCGATCGACTTACCAAAGAATACCAGCAGCTAAAAGTATTCCGCAGACCCGCAGGTGCCAGCGGCGGCAAATCAGGCGCTTTAAATCAAGTCCTACCTTTGACTCGCGGCGAAGTGATCGCCGTATTCGATGCCGACGCCCAAGTGTCCGAAGATATGTTGCGCCGAGTCGTACCCGCTTTTGCCCGCGAAAAAGTCGGTGCGGTGCAAGTTCAAAAAGCGATCTCTAATTCGTCTTTTAACTTTTGGACTCGGGGACAAACTGCTGAAATGGCTTTAGATAGCTTCTTTCAGCAACATCGGGTAGCGATCGGCGGTATCGGCGAACTGCGAGGCAACGGTCAATTTATCCGTCGTTCTGCTTTAGAAAGCTGCGGCGGTTTTAATGAGGAAACGATTACAGATGACCTGGATTTAACAATTCGCCTGCATCTCGATCGATGGGATGTTGATTTTCTACTGGAACCTCCGGTAGAAGAAGAAGGGGTAACAACGGCTTTAGCCCTTTGGCATCAGCGCAATCGCTGGGCAGAAGGTGGTTATCAACGTTACCTCGACTACTGGCGACCGATTTTCCGCAACCGCATGGGTACTCGAAAAACCTGGGATATGTTCATGTTTTGGATTACCCAGTATTTCTTACCCACAGCCGCAGTACCCGATTTTTTGATGGCAGTAATTCGCAATCGACTACCCGTTTACAGCCCGATTACTGGTTTGATGCTGGGAATGTCTTTTATCGCGATGTTTAATGGTTTGCGGCGGATTAATCAAGCGGAAAAACTCAGTTTTTCTGATGTATTTTTCATGATGCTACAAACTATCCGAGGCAATTTGTATATGCTTCACTGGGTAGTCATCATGGCTAGTACAACGGCTCGGATGTCTATTAGACCGAAGCGCCTTAAATGGGTAAAAACCGTTCATAAAGGTAGTGGGGAATAATGAGCCAATCAATTTTAGATTTTAGATTTTAGATTTTAGATTAGTGGTTATCAAGGCTAATCCTCGAAAATCTAAAAGATGTTCTGTTTTCAGAGTTTGTCTAAAACCTAAAATTGGCTTGTCTCATGGGAAAATAGGGCTTGCTCTCCAATTCCCCACTTTATATTGGCGTTGGCGATCGCTAATCTCAAAATTCCTCATCCTCGGCTCCATCTATTCCTTCTGTCTCCCAGTCCGGTAATTTTGACTCGGCATTTTTAAATTTAGGTTTTTCCGGCGCGTTAGCATAAATTATTTGAGAAAATTCTGCTGAAAAATCAACTATTTCCCCTTTGAAAAAAGCAGCAAGGCGTTTCGCACCATCTTCTACCAATCGTTCCTCGTTGACTATCTCTGCATCCTTAGTTGGCAAATCTTGGAAGGATGGGGAAGCTGCTAAATTTTCATATTTTAAATCAGTTTTAGTACTTTCCTGACTTAAATGGCTGTCAGCTAAAGTTTGATTTTGATTTGGCAAATTATTTTGAGGATTTTCTGCAATTTTAGAAGAAGCCGAATGTGAATTTTCTACAGGATAACTAGGCTTTTCTTCAATAATATTTTCCCTAGCTACCGTAACTTGCTTAACAGCTTTGGTTGAACTACCTCCACCTCCAGAAGCGTGGTTGTCATTTGTCACCACTTGGAAAGTAATTTTCACTTTGGTTCTTAAGGTAGTTAAAAATGCTTTTTCAATTAAAGGTGATGCTCCTTGTATTAATTTGAATAAATGTTTGCGTTTACTACCAATCACTGCTTCTCTACCATTAAATGAAAGCAAGCAGCTATTGATCCGCAACATTGATTTAGTACCGTCTATTTCAATATTATTAATTACTTGTTGCCAAATTTGTTCGAGATTTGAATATTCTCTATTTTGAGCGTCGGTAATTTCCGAGGTTTCATTAACAGGAATAGCTGGTGATATAGGTGGATTATTTTGAATTATTTCGGGCTGAGTAGATGGGATATTTTGATGCTGATGAGTAACTTCTACCTGGAAATTTTCAGCTACAGGAGTGGTTTTTGGTTGTACGATCGATGGCTGCGATGTATTCGATGGTGGGGTTGCGATCGCGTGATTTGCGTGATTTGATGGTTGGATTTGGGAAACTTGAATAGTTGTTTCTACCTGCTGTCTGCTATTTGCCGAAGGCAATAATCCCAACAGCGTTACTTCCAACCATAAACGAGGTTGAGTTGTATTTCTAAGTTGAACTTCACTTTCTTTCAAATGTTTTTGTCCGGCCAAAATTGTAGCAATCTGCCAGCTTTTAGCTAACTGACGCAGTTCTAGCCAAGTAGGTTTAGTTAAAGCTACTAGATCGTGACGTTCTGGTGCTGTTTTAGCAATTAAAAAATCTCGATAAAAGCTCGCTAAATTTTGTAAAACGATCAGCGGTTCTCGTCCTCTTTCCATTAGGCGACGAGTTCTTTCTAAAAGTAATTCTATATTATCCTCTGTCAAAGCTAACAAAATTGCCATTAAATCTTTTTCTGGAACAGCACCAACTAAATCCCAAACTTTTTCTACCGTAACTTCACCTGATAATAAACTCAATTGATCGAGAGTACTTTCAGCATCTCTCAATCCACCTTGAGCGATCTGCGCCACTAAAGTTAATGCTTCGTCATTAATATCGATATTTTCTTTATTCGCAATATTCCGCAAATGCCGCACCATCGATTCCAAAGGAATGCGACGAAAATCAAACCTTTGACAACGGGAAATAATCGTTGGCAATACTCGCTGCGGATCGGTAGTTGCTAAGACAAATATAACTTTTTTAGGCGGTTCTTCTAAGGTTTTCAATAAAGCATTAAATGCCGCCGTACTGAGCATATGGCATTCATCAATTATATAAACCTTATAACGACCTTGAACGGGAGCAAATTGGGCGCGTTCGATTAATTCTCTAATATTATCAACGCCTGTATTGCTAGCAGCATCAATTTCTACAACATCTAAAGATGAACCTTTGGTAATTTCCAAACAAACATTACATTTACCACAGGGGTGAAATGTAGGAACTTCACTAGCGATACAATTAAGAGATTTTGCTAAAATTCTGGCACTAGAAGTTTTACCCGTTCCTCTAGGGCCAGTAAACAAGTAAGCTGGAGCAATTTTTTGTTGGTTAATCGCATTAGTTAAGGTGGTAGAAATTGCTTCTTGCCCCACCAGATCGGCAAAGGTTTGCGGACGATATTTATGATGTAATGGTTCGTATGACATGGTAACTAATATGGTGCTAAAAAACAGCGTCAAAGAAATAAAAATAAGCTATAAATTAGTTAATTTGAAATTAAATATTTTAGATTAGCAGACACTAGAAGGAGTTAGCATTCAGAAAATGAGTTCGCCCGCTCATTTTAAGTCCTATTGTTCAATACAAAGCACTATGGAATATTTTGCACGCCAGCTTCGCAGCTTTACTAGTTTAGCCTTTGGGGTATCGATCGCACTGCCATTTCCAGCCATCAATCCCGACCGGCTCGGATTCAATACACAGTTACCAGCTACTTGTCAAGCCAGGAAAACACATTTTTTGGCGATCGGTGGTGGGCCAGAACCAGAGCAAAACGAAATCGCGATCGAAAAAAACATCCTCTATTTCCAGCGCACCTTAAACGCTTTGGGATTCGATCCCGCTAAGGCATCCACCTTATTTGCCAACGGCAATGATGGAACAGCAACCGTTCGCTATCTCGATCCCCAAGGACAGCAGCAGTTTAAAGCGCCGCAGATTCCCAATCTCAAAGGTGCATCCACGATGGCCAATTTACAAAACTCCCTTCAGAATCTCGATCGTAACTCTAAATCTATTTTCTTCTACTTCACGGGACATGGCATACCTAACGATGAGGATATAAATAATAACGCCTTTTTGATGTGGAATAAGGAGTCGCTAACCGTGCAGGGATTTGCCAACCTGCTGGACAAGCTGCCTCCAGACAAATCGGTAGTTACCGTGATGAGTCAGTGTTTTTCCGGTTCATTTGCTAACTTTATTTACCAAAGTGGCGATCCCGAACGTCCGGTAACGATGCAAACTCGTTGTGGTTTTTTCGCTACGGTGAAAACGCGCCCTTCGGTTGGCTGTTCGCCGGAAGTAAATGAAGCCGACTATCAAGATTATAGTTCTAGTTTTTTTGCTGGGTTAAGTGGTCGCAATCGGCTGGGTAAAGCAGTGGAATCAGCAGATTACAACCAAGATGGACGGGTTTCTTTCGCAGAAGCTCATGCTTTTGCGAAAGTAGACGAAAAATCCGTAGATTGGCCGATTTCTACTTTAGAAGCTTGGTTGCAAGGTAAGACCGATCGCATTTCCCAACAAACGATTTTCAGTCGTCCGCTAGCCGATATTTTACCAACCGCTCGCCCGGAACAAGCTTACGTGGTTAATTCGATCGCGAAAAAGTTCGGCTTCAGCTTACAAAAGTCTTTTTTGGCTAACTTACAGGGATTGGATACAACCAAAGTAAACAGTGAAGAAGATAAAGCTTATGTCATCCGTCTGGGGATGGAATTAACCAATATCGGCGCAGAAAAGCAAATCCGTAGTTCGTCGGATAAAGAAGCGATCGCCATTCTCGACAAATTAATCAAGTGCGAGAGCGGGTATTGGGAGTGAGAAGAGAAGGGGAAGGGGCTAGCGGTAGGGGTTAGGGAAAGGTTTAAAAAATTGTAGATATTTTACCGATCTCCTCACATCGTCATTTCCATCGTTTCACCATCACTTCCTTTATATATGTTTATACGGATTGGTAGAAGTTAAGACCGAATTAGATGAAGTGTAACTGGCAAACAACGCCCCTTCGGTATCGTTGAATAAAATCTGGGATGAAGGTGTGCGAAAATGGAAAAAATGATAGGGCGAATTTGGCGATCTAATTACAGTATGGTCAAGCAAAAGCTGGGAAAATGGTTGAGGCTTTGGTTTGGCGATCGTCAAACAAGTGAATCGCCAAAACCTAGTAGCACGATCGAAAACAAGCCTCTTACGGATGCTGATTACGAATATTTTTTCATGCAGCTATTGGAAGGGGTCGAGCATGGGTGGCGTCAGGAACAAGTTTTGCGAGTTTTTGATGCGCTAGCAGAACGTACTACGGTAGCGCAATGGATTGAGTGGTTACGTAATTTTGGCGATCGATTACTAACTTCTACTAATCCAAATACTCAGCTAGCTAACCGGATGGTGCATCTGGGTAATGTAGGCTGTGGAGAATTCGGCGAACTTGCCAAACAAATCGGTACTAAGTTATTGGCAAAGACTCCCCAATTACAAGAAAATGACTTGGAAATGGATGCTGGCGATCCCCAAGAAGCGCAAGCATGGTTTTACCAAGGACTCCAACAATTTAATATAGAAGATTATGTAGGAGCGATCGCCAGTTACGATAAAGCTTTGGCGATCCTCCCGGAAGCCCACGAAGTTTGGTATAACCGAGCCAATGCTTTGCTTAAATTAGGACGCATACTAGATGCGATCGCCAGTTACGATAAAGCAGTGGAATATAAACCAGATAAATACGAAGCTTGGAATAATCGAGGCAATGCCTTTTTTAAATTGGGAAGAATGGAAGATGCCATTCCCAGTTATCTGAAAGCTTTGGAATTTCAACAAAGTTATCAACAAGCTTGGTATAACTTGGGAGTAGCGCTGGGAAATGTCGGACGCCTAGAAGAATCGCTGGGTGCTTACGATCAAGCTGTAGCGCTGGAAGCGAAAGATCATCAAGCTTGGTTTAATCGAGGTTTGGTGCTGGGAAATTTGGGAAGATTAGAAGAAGCGATCGCCAGTTGGGATAAAGCGATCGAAATCAAACCCGATCGCTACGAAGCTTGGTATAACCGCAGCGTAGCGCTCAGTAACTTAGGACGAAACGAAGAAGCGATCGACAGTTGGAACAAAGCACAAGCTTTTAAAGCAAAACCGGGAACTGGCAATTAAAAATAGCCGATCGAGGACTAGCCACTTTTAGATAAAATACTTTTGCCTATTCCCCCATCACTCCATCCCCCTTACTCCCCGTCCCCATATTTCTCTACAATCTAAATCAAGCCACGCCAAGGGGAGAGAAGATGCGAAGGCAAATCAGGCAAAATCCCGATCGCAGGCTAGTGCGATCGCTACTGAAATGGTTTCAAGCTTTATTAAAATGGGTATTTCCATCATCAACAACAGTAAATAAAGGATCGCGTAATCCGAGCGCAAAACCCAGCCAAATAGAAATAGTTAAACCTTTAACAGATAAAGATTACGAATTCCTTTTTTTACAACTCCTCGAAGGAGTAGCACATGGTTGGGACAGCGCAAGAGTCGGCAAGTTTTTAGCAGATTTAAACAAGAGAACTAGCACGAATCAATTAGTGAATTGGTTACAAATTTCCGGTAAAAACTCACTAGAAAATTCCCCTCACGATCGGCAACTTGCCAAACAGATGATTCTATTAGGAGAACTTGATTGTGGAGAATTGGGAAAGATTTCTCAACAAATTGGTGAAAATATTTTAACCCAGGTAGCAGCATCACAAATTCAAGAAATCGAACCAACCGCCATATTACCAATTTCTTCATACTCAAACCAATCTAATATTTTAAATAAAACTGAAACTCCCACCATAGAAATTGTTAGTCAATCTGAAATTTTGAGACTACTAAATGATGAAAATCTGGCTGAAGCAATGCGTAATTTCCTGGCGATGGATAGCCGGGATATACAAGCTGAAATATGGTTAAATCAAGCCAATCAACAATATATACAGCAAAATCTTGTAGCAGCCGTAAGTAACTATGAAAAAGTTTTATCAATCCAACCGAATAACCACGACGCTTGGTATAACAAAGCATTGGCATTGAAAGATTTGGGATTTTACGAAGAAGCGATCGCAAGTTATGACCAAGCTTTAAATCTTCTACCAAATTGTCCTGATACCTGGAATAATCGAGGGGCTGTTTTAAGAAATCTAGAGCGCTATGCAGAAGCAGTTATTAATTATGATAAAGCTTTAGAATTAAACCAAAACAAGTACGAAACATGGTACAATCGCGGAATATCATTATTTAAATTGGGTAAAATACAAGAAGCCATTTTAAGTTACGATCGAGCATTGCAATTAGAACCAAAATCTCACGAAATTTGGAATAATAAAGGTAACGCATTAAGAGAATTAGCACAATATGAAGAAGCGATCGATTGTTACGACAAAGCCTTATTCATCAAACCGGATAAGGTAGAATCCTGGAATAATCGAGGTACTGTACTATTTAGCTTAGAACGATTTGAAGAAGCAATTTTCAATTATGAAAAAGCTTTGGAATTCAAGCCTGACTTGTCAGAAGCTTGGCACAATCGAGGTAATGCTCTTAAAAAATTAGGAAGAGAAGCAGAAGCACAGTTAAGCTACGATCGGGCTTTAGAATCAAGCAATTAATTTTAGATTAGTCTCACCCATCAATGGGATGACTGAATATGAAGTTATCATTAATCGAAGGAAGTAATAAATAGATAAAACCATTCAGAATGCTGGGAAAAACCAAAAATAGTATAGTTCCCCTCAACTGGGACAAGAAACAAGAAAAGTTTTGGGATATTACTTCAAATTTTCTATTTTATCTAAAAGCCAATCTAAAATCTATAATTTAAAATCGAATAACTCCTAAATACTTATAAAATTAGAACAACAAGATAAGAGAGGTGGCAAATGTTTAGACGGATTTGGCAAGCTATCGTTCAATTCTTTCGACACTTGTTTGGATCGCATACTTCCAGCCAATCATCCTCTACAAGAAGGCGGAAATCAACTTACTTATCTTCAAGCGAAGAACACAGAGAAGCACAACCGCCTCGTCCTTTAGAAAATTCTGATTATGAATTTTTATTCATGCAACTGTTGGAAGGGGTATCGCATGGATGGCAACAACAGCGAGTTGGCAAATTTTTCGCAGATTTAGAAGGACGCACCACTGAAGAACAATGGATAGTTTGGCTGCGCGGTTTTGGGGAGAGATTGCTGGCGTCGCCTGCACCAAATCAAGAATTAGCCGTGCGAATGCTGCAATTACAAGCATTAGGATGTGGAGAAATTGGAGAAGTTGCGGGTGAAATTGGTAATCAATTATTATATCGCGGTAACAGGCAATCATTCGCTCAACCAATTCAAACTAACTTGAATTTTCCGGAAGCAGCACCTCTCGATCCGGCAGGATATGAAATGACGGTTGAACCGCAAGCAATTAGCCTGGATCAGTTGTGGGAAATCTTACAACAAGATACCGAGTTGGCGCAACAAATGTCTGAGGTATTGCAGATTCAAACTAACGATCCTCAAGGTATTATTCAGGCATTAATTAATCAAGGAGAAGCCGAAAATAAAGCGAGTTTAGATGATAGTAGTAACGTTCAATTTAATATAAATGAAAATCCGGAAACAGTAAGCAGTATACCAGATGTGATTGAAGCAGAATTCAATCAATATACTAACGAAGATACATCGATAATTGCTGAAAATGAAAGCGGTCAAGTAAGTAGCAATGAAATGCAAGTTCAAGCTTGGTTTCAACAAGGTTTTGAACAATATCAATTAGGAGAATTTGAAGAAGCGATCGCATTTTACGATCGAGCAATAGAACTTAACCCAAACTATTACTTAATATGGCTTAACCGAGGGAATGCGCTCATTGCGTTAGGACGGGACGAGGAAGCGATCGCAAATTATGATAAAGCATTAGCAATCAAACTCGATGTCTGGGTAGCTTGGGTTAATCGCGGTGCAGCAGCCGCGAACTCGGCTAATTGCGATCCTCTATTTGCTTCTTTAAGCTTGATTTCCACCCAAAATCCTGCTTTGAAACAAAGAGGTTACGAAGGAGAATTAGCTAGCTATCAAGAAGGATTAAAATACATTCATCCCGAAACCGAACCAGAAGGTTGGGGAATCTTACATTTATGTCTGGGTAATGCTTACTATAATCAAAGTCGGATCGATACAAAACCCTTAGAATATTGCCGAAAAGCATTAGCAGAATATCGAGAGGCTCTCAAAGCTATCACTAAAGAAAATTTTCCCGAATGGCATTTAGAAGTTTTACAAGATTCCTTAAAAGCTCTTTTAATTTTAGGAGAAACCTCAGAATCCGAAGAATTTGAACAACGCGGTTCAACCTTATTGAAACGCTTGCTAAGCGAACAGGGATTTGCCGAACCGCAAAAAAAACAACTAGCAATTAAATTTATCTCTTTTGGTCAACTTAAAGTAGATTTGTTGGTGCGTTCCGGTCAAATAATTCAAGCTTTAGAACTGGCAGAAAAAAATAAAAATTCTTGCTTAAGTTGGATTTTAAATGATTGGAACGAAGATATTCCTTCTCCTGATTGGTCGGAAATTCAACAATTACTTAATCCTACTACTGCCATCGTTTATTGGCATCTCAGTCCATGCGCCTTAACTACTTTTATTCTGCAACACGATTTGGCGGAACCTATAGTTTTGCCAGAAACACCGATCGCGGAAGATACGAATTTTCCCCTGAGGGTAGTAGAATTAGAAAACTGGCTCAAAGATTGGGATCGAAAGTATCAGGAATATTCCCAGTTGCCACCTAACGAGCAAGAAAATCATCTGTGGCGGCAAGAATTTGACGCTACTCTCACTCATTTAAGTAATATTCTCGATATTTCTGAAGTAATAGCTGCACTTTCCGGGATCGAACAAATAGTTTTAATTCCCCATCGCGATTTACATCGATTGCCTCTGCATTATCTATTTCCCGATGATTTTACAGTTACTTATTTACCAAGTGCCAAAACTGGTTTATCTGGCCAAAATTCAATTAAAATCGATCGCTTATTGAGCGTAGAAGTCCCGAACAGCGAAGGATTAGCGCCGCTGGAGTATGCGGAAATAGAGGCTAGTGCGATTAGTCAAATGTTCGAGCATTCCACTCGCTTGATCGATAACGAGGCTACGAAAGAAAAAGTAATTGCTGCTTTGTCAGGTGATTACGGGATTTTTCACTTCACGGGACATGGTGATTATAGCTACAGTATTCCCAGCCGATCGACTTTATACTTAAGCGGTCAAGACCGACTGACTCTAGACGAAATTTGTCAATTACCGCTGACAAATTACCATTTAGTTTGCCTGACAGCTTGCGAAACCGCGATCGCAAATCACCAAACCATCGCCACCGAATACGTAGGTTTAGCGACTGGCTTTGCGTGGAAAGGTGTAGCTCACGTACTCAGTACGCTGTGGACTGTACCGGAAAACTCAACTGCCCTGCTCGCGATCGAATTTTACCGCCATCTCAAAGCCAACGTTTCACCACCACAAGCACTCAAACAGGCGCGAAATTGGCTGCGTACCGTCACCTATACCGAACTAGTTCAATGGTATAAAGAAACTTCCGCCCAGTTAGCAGATCGAGATCCGGCTGTCAGTCAATATTTAAATATTCAAGGAATGTACATTGAAGGAAACCCCGATAAAATAAATTCGCCTCAGCCTCCTTACGCTCATCCTTACTACTGGGCTACTTTTACGATCGTGGGAAGATAAAATCGGCTTCTTGAAATCTCCCCATCATAAATGGAGCAAGGGGACACCCGTTATAATCTCTGATTTAACGGGTGAGGAATGGCGACCAAAATATAAATTGAGTTGAGCGAATCATGATTTTTAGTATATAATAACAGTAGCATTTTTTGAGAATTATGCTATTAACCTACCAGTACAAAATTAAGCCAAATCCAAAACAAGAAATAATGATGATGCAGTGGTTAGAACTATTGCGTCGTCATTACAATTATTGTTTGGGGCAACGTTTTGACTGGTTGAGTCGTACTAGATGCAGTATTGATAGATGTTCATTAGTTTCACAACCAATTGGGGAAATTCCCTTACAATTCCCTAATTATAATTTTCAAGCAGGACTGCTTAAACAGACCAAAGAATTATTCCCAGAATATCAAGATATTTATCACGATGTCCAACAGCAAAATCTCAAACGATTAGATAAAGCTTGGGACAGATGGAGCAAACCTGATAAATCAGGTAAACGTGGGGGAAGACCGAGGTTTAAGAAAGTAGGTGAACTACGTTCATTTACCTTTCCTAGAGTCAATTGTGCTAAGGCTGGCGCTCATCTTAATAATGGGATTCTTAAGTTAAGTAAGATTGGTGAAATCTCAGTTATTGTTCATCGCCCTATCCCAGATGGTTTGGTTTTAAAAACAGCAACAATAGTTAAAAAAGCTGACGGTTGGTACGTCTCAGTTAGCGTGGAAGATGAAACAGTCCCTAGTCCCAAACCAATCGATCCAATTAAAACTTATGTGGGTATTGATGTTGGATTGAAGGAATTTTTAACAACATCGGATGGTGAAGTTGTACCAATTCAACAAATATACCGAAAAGCACAAAATCATTTAGCACGTCAACAAAGGTTTTTAGCACGTCAGGAAAAAGGCTCGAATAGTTACAAAAAGCAGCAGAATAAAATAGCTAGGATACATCAACGTATTCAACGACAAAGGAAAGACTTTCATTATAAAACTGCTCATCAATTAGTGAGGGAGTATGACTTAATTGCTGTTGAAGATTTGCAAGTACGAAATTTAGCTAGAAATAGTAAATTAGCTAAATCAATTCTTGATGCTGCGTGGAGTCAATTTATAACAATATTGGAAGCAGTGGCAGTAAAATGCGGAGTCCACATTGTTAAAGTGAATCCACATAATACATCGCAGGATTGTTCTGGTTGTGGGGTGAAGGTTCCGAAAACTTTGTCAGTTAGAACTCATTGTTGCCCTAAATGCAGCTTGATTTTAGATCGTGATGAAAATGCTGCTATCAACATATTAAATAAAGCATTACAAGCGGTGGGACTCATCGAAACTGCGGGTGGAGGTCAAGGGGTTGCCCAACCTGTGAAGCCTGAAGCTTGGGGTTTTCAAGGAATACAATTATCCTTGTTTTAGTCCTGAGAAGCTCCCGTTATATTTCGCAGAAATTAACGGGGGAGAACGTCACCTTCACGCTTGAACAAAAATAATGTCTTCTGTGGTTAAAATCGAAAAACTTTACACTGATGGAGCCTGTAGCGGCAATCCCGGCCCTGGCGGTTGGGGTGTGGTAGCTTATTATAATGATGGCTCTGTTTACGAAATTGGTGGTCAAGAATCCCAAACCACTAATAACCGAATGGAGATGCAAGCTGCGATCGCCGCTTTAAAACTCCTAGCAGCCAAAGGGCAAACTGAATCCGTCACCCTCTACACCGATAGCGAATATCTCAAAAAAGGGATTACTGAATGGGTGAAAGGCTGGAAAAAGAAAGGCTGGAAAACCTCTCAAGGTAAACCCGTCCTCAACCAAGACTTGTGGGAAACCCTTGATACCCTCAATTCCAGACAAGTAGAGTGGCAGTATGTACGGGGTCACTCTGGCGATCGAGGTAACGATCGCTGCGATGCGATCGCTCGTGCCTTTGCTTGTGGTAAAATCCCCGCTCTCCAACAATCAGTCAAATCCGAGACATTTAGTTCAGAGGCAACAAACGATCGCGTTTACCAAAAGTTACAATCCAGTGATGTACCCTCTGACGTTACCACTTCCAACTTAACTATGACCGATTCCAACACTCATTCTTCGACTGAAATAATTGACAACATATCTAGCGAAAATAGAGTCACTCAGTTGCGGAATCTCATAGAAGTTTTACGTATCGCTGATGACATCGCAAAGTCGGGCTACCTCATTACCAGTTCCGAATTAGCAGATTTAATGGATATCCACACCAGTGCAGTTACCAGTCGGGGTGACAATTGGGTTTGGCGTAACTGGGTAGTGTCGCGGGTGCGCCGAGAAGGAAATCAAATTCTTTGGCAATTAGAACGAGTCGATTAATTTTAGATTTCTAGGGGCTAGGGGTTAGGGAAGAAAAAAAGGGAACAGAGAATAGTAAATATAAAGAACTTATAGTAATCACTCTCGTTGGTTAGGACGTTCTTAATTCCACTAAACCCTTAATTATCATCCCTTCTTCCCCTAGTCCCTAGTCCCTAGCTCCTGGTTATAACTTCTGCCTCGCCATTGTTTGGGAGTGCGAAGCGAAGAAAGCAAAATCCTGAAAAAAGCGAAGGGATCGGCTAGGGGAGATAGCCAAAAAGCCCATTTACCTTTACTTTGAGAGCGATCGTAAGATGATGCGATCGCAAATAGCAACGCAAACCGAATCAGTAACAGAAATAAATTTAAACCCAATAGGAAAAGAAAAGGAGAAGAAGAGAGGGAGAGAGGCAGAGAGAATAAGAGGCAGATAACTAAGATTAAAGGTAAGCCTTGCACGCTTAACAATAGCCACAAATCGCCCAATATCTGAGATGGCGATGAAGCATCTTTGAGATCCAAACTTCGCCCCCACTCTTGCCAAGTTTGCGCCACACCCTCATACATCCGCACTTTCAAAACTTTTGCCCCATCCAAAAATCCCACTTTATAACCTTGGGAAGCTATATGACGGGCTAAAGTCACGTCATCGCAAAAAGAACTGCGAGCGCTAGTATAACCGCCCACCGCCGCTAACACGGAACGACGACACAGGAAACACTGACCGTTTGCCATTACCCGTTCCGGTGACTGATTGGCAGTACCAGCCGGATCGAAACGATATAACAAAGTCATCAAAAGTGCAGGTTGCAGCCACCATTCCCCCGGAGATTTGAGGATAAATTGGGGCGAGAGGGAAACCAAATCGTACCCTTCAGTTTCCGCAGTTTTTACTAAAGCAGCTACTAAACCGGGTTGAGGTTGGGTATCCGCATCAATACCCAACACCCACTCGCTATCGGGGGAACTGTACAGAAACCCGTTATGCAAAGCCCAAGGACGACCCACCCAGCCTTTTGGTAAAGGGTCATCATTAATTAAGCGAAATCTGGGGTCTTTCTGCTGTGCTGCTTTAACTAAATCTGGCGTGCCATCTTGGGAATAGCTATCGACTACGATCGTTTCTCGGACTTCGTAGCTTTGACGAGTTAAACCAGCCAAACAAGGGCTAATGCGATCGGCTTCATTTAAAGTCGGAACTACCACGCTCACTTTACCTAATTGTTCTGGCGTGGTAGCTAGTGGTTCGATCGGAGGACGACGGCTGGGGCCTTTTAACAAGCGGGACAGCAAAAGTGCTGTCGCTGGCGCTTGCACGATCAATAGCCCCAGACAGATTGCACCACTAACGTTTTCTGTCAAGATATTCGTTAACCAAAAGCTCACTTACGAGCAACCCCCACGGAAGCAACTGGAATTTCTGCTGTCTGGCTAGTCTCAGTTAAAGCTAAATTAGCAGCTACGGAATTCACAGCTATGTTGAGAGCCAAATTGCTAGAGGCAGGTTTAGCCATCCACCAAAGGGTAACCGCAGGCGCGACACCTACTAGTAAACCTAATGCCACCGGTACCCAAAAACCAGCCGCCAAGCTCATTACCATTGCAAAAGCAAAATTACTCAAATAAACAATTAAGGGTATGGTGAGGTCTTGGCGAGTCCAGTTAGCGAGATTATCTTCTTTGGCAGAAGGTGTCTTACTCCATAGAATAGTGGCGACTGTCATGAACACCGCACCCGTTCCCATCCAACCGGCAAAGTTTTGGTAAGGCATACCGAAGAAAGCACCCGGTTGATGCCATTGCCAGAAGGGAACCGCAGTTTGACTCATGGCGGGATCGAGTACGAAGTCCCATGATGTGAGTAGGAGCGCACCTAATGCGATCGCGCCGATTTTAGTCAACCAGTTGGATTTGGACACTGAGTTTAACCCAACACGCGCCAGCAAATAAGAAACTAGCCCTAAATAAAACCACGACATGGGAATCGTTACCGGTACTAATCCGGCAATCTTATATCCCAAACCGTTCAGGTAACTGTAGTGACCAAAAGGAAAACCCGTACTAGTACCGAGCAATTCGCTACTCAAGGATATCAATACAGCCGGAATCATAAACGCCAGCCAACGCCACCAACCCAAAGTACGGTAAGCATAAATGGCTACAGCGATTGCCCCTAAAACTATATAAACTACCCCACCACCAGCCATACTTAGCTGAAAAAACTTTTGCCCAAAGGGGGGTAAACTTAGAATTAATTCTGCATTGGGTAAAACTAACAGCAGTCCGGCCAGTCCAAAAGCCATTGACACGATATGACCAATCAGGGAGAAGCGCTCGGCCACATTCACTTGCTTCATAAAGTCTCCTCTAGATAGATGACGCTCGTCTAGCGCTTCTTATTAGTTTACAAATGTTTAACAAAAGTTAATCAATTATGGCAGACTTTTCTGAGGTTGGCATATATGGCAACTTGGTGAGCGAGTCTAACCCGATTCTTTCCTTTCCGATTTTCCCTTTTTCCTTTGCCCGCGATCGTGAAAAAAATACCCTGGTTTTCTTTAGGTTTACTCTTGCTGACTTATGCCACGGTAGGCTGGGTGGCATCTGCGATCGAGCTAGCAAGGGGAATGTGTACCCTCAGTATGGGAGAATGGCGTTTTTTTGATTTTGGTTGTTATTGGGTGGCTTTCGTAGCCGGTTCTGCCTTAGCGTTATTACTAGCAGAGATTTTAGCTGCCCCTTTTTCCAATGTAAGAAAAGGTTTGGTTTATTCTTTCAGTACCGATACGCGAGCTTTTATCTTAGTAATTACGCTGGCTTTTTTTGCCGCAGTGTTAGTGATTTGGGTTCATGTAGTTGCCCATGCGTTGGTAGCGATCTCGTCGGGAATCTTAGCTAGGTTAGATTTGTTGAGCGCTGGAATTAATAACTGGCGAGCATTTTGGATTCTATCTACCTTTTCTTTAAGTGGTTTTACACTGGGTTGGGTAGCGCATACTTTAGTACTGGCGAATCAGTTCTAAATAAAAATGGGGGAAGCCAGCAACTTACGTTAAATAAAAAATAGACAGTCGATAAATCGTCACAAAGCATCAAATATAGATGCCTGTATTAGAAGACACTTGTATATAGCGTTTAACTGTCCTTCTGCCCTACAGCGTCCCTGCCGTGGGGCAATTTTGTTTTTAGTACTTCTTGAAAAATAAAAGCACGACAGCGATGGCTCGATCTGTGAGAACCTTTGCCAAAGTCATCAGCTGCCGCGAGTGCGATCGATATTGCTTCAATTACAGTAAACGGAAAATAAAAGGGTAACGGTAGGACTGCTCCGTATTGCTTAGAGAATGCAAAATCGCCAAAATAGGAAGAACTACGTTGATTACCTGCAAAATACCAAGCAGTAGGAAACCAATTAATATCAACGTCAGTACGCCAAAGATAATTCCGTAAAGCCAAACATTAAAATGGAAGTTCAGTGCTTCTTTAGCGTTATCCTTTACTACTGGGTCATCGGATACGAATAAAATGGCGATCGGTATACCGATGGATACTCCCAAGAGGCTGAAAAAGATCGAGCCGTGAGAAAGTGCAGATAAGAGTTTTCGTTTGTCGGAATCGTACATATACCAAACCCCGATCTAGTCAGGTTAATTGCTTTCACTACGAAGCTACCATACTCGATGAAAGCGCAGGGGGATGTAATTTCCGTACTACAGGAGGGGGCGATCGAGAAAAGTAGCAATCGGATTGTATTGATTCTGTCGCTATCCTAGTATTGGTATCTTAGACTTTTTTAAGTTTTTCGCTCTCTCGTATCCGATCGCCAGATCAACTCATGACAACTGAACTTCAAACTGAATTACAAACTGCTGTCGAACGTCGTCGCAATTTTGCGATTATTTCTCACCCCGACGCTGGTAAGACAACTCTTACCGAAAAGCTGCTGCTGTACGGGGGTGCCATTCACGAAGCAGGTGCGGTAAAAGCACGCAGGGCACAGCGCAAAGCGACTTCTGACTGGATGGCAATGGAACAACAGCGGGGGATCTCGATTACCTCAACGGTGTTGCAGTTCGAGTACGAGGGTTGTCAGATTAACTTACTGGATACTCCCGGTCACCAAGATTTTAGCGAAGATACTTATCGCACTCTGGCGGCAGCTGATAATGCGGTGATGTTAATTGACGCGGCGAAAGGTTTAGAACCTCAAACGCGCAAGCTATTTGAAGTTTGCCGGATGCGAAGTTTGCCTATTTTTACGTTTGTCAATAAATTAGATCGTCCGGGAAGGGAACCTTTGGAATTGTTGGACGAGATCGAGCGGGAATTGGGTTTGGTGACTTATGCTGTAAATTGGCCGATCGGTATGGGCGATCGTTTTAAAGGAGTTTTCGATCGCCAAAAGCGTCAAATACACCTATTTGAAAGGACTGCCCACGGTAGCAAGGAAGCAAAAGATACAGTTATCGATTTTGGCGATCCTCGTCTGGCAGAATTAATTGAAGAAGATCTTTATTACCAACTAAAAGAAGAATTAGAAGTTCTCGAAGAATTAGGGCCAGAATTAGATTTAGAAAAAGTTCACCAAGGGAAAATGACGCCGATCTTTTTTGGTAGCGCCATGACTAACTTTGGGGTGGAATTATTTCTGAATAGCTTCTTGAATTATGCCCTCAAACCGGGTGCTAGGAATAGCACTAACGGAGAAATTTCCCCTACTTATCCGGAGTTTTCTGGATTCGTGTTTAAATTACAAGCCAATATGGACCCGAAGCACCGAGATAGAATTGCTTTCGTGCGCGTCTGTACTGGTAAATTTGAGAAAGACATGGTGGTAAATCACGCCCGTAGCGGTAAAACGGTGCGCCTGTCCAGACCCCAAAAATTGTTTGCCCAAGAACGGGAATCAATTGAAGAAGCTTTTGCTGGAGATGTGATCGGTTTAAATAATCCGGGTGTATTTGCGATCGGCGATACGATTTACACCGGACAAAAATTAGAATACGAAGGGATTCCTTGTTTCTCCCCAGAATTATTTGCTTATTTGCGGAATCCCAACCCATCTAAATTTAAGCAATTCCGCAAAGGCATTTCCGAATTGCGCGAAGAAGGTGCAGTGCAAATCATGTATTCCGCAGATGAATCCAAGCGAGACCCCATTCTCGCCGCCGTCGGACAATTGCAATTTGAAGTAGTGCAGTTCCGCTTGCTGAATGAATATGGAGTAGAAACCCTTTTAGACTTACTACCTTACACTGTCGCCCGTTGGGTTGCCGATGGTTGGGAAGCTTTAGAAAAAGTCGGTCGCCTCTTCAACACTACCACTGTTAAAGATAGTTGGGGACGCCCAGTTTTGTTGTTTAAAAATGAGTGGAATTTGCATCAAGTGCAGGGAGATCATCCGGATTTCAAGCTTAACGCTTCTGCACCAGTAGTTGCTGGTCAGGAACCGGAATCATTATGAGGACGAGTTAGATAAGATGATTTGTTAATTTAACTAACGTTATTTTGCAAATCAAAATCTCCTTTGGCTGAGGTAGGTTAAAAAAGTATTGGGATAAAAGATTTTTAGGTTAATTTTTTGACGAGTCTTCCCCAACCTACCTCTAGCAATCGGGGAAAAATCTATGTTTATTTTGAATAAAGTTTTGCTAGCTGTCACCATGTTAATTGGTGTCGAAACATTAACTATTGCACCTGCACGAGGATTGAGTTTTAATTTCCATTTAACCTCACCTCCACCCTACGGATTGGGAGATTTTGGAACAGATGGTACTCTAAAGTTAGGAAATATTGGTGCTAATCAGTATGGTCTGCCAGAACCTCATCGCTTTGTGGAGGATCTCCCGCCAGGATATCTTTCTGTTGCATTATACCCATCGACTAGCAAGATAACTTTAGGAAATAAATCGAGCATTAGTGGGCCATATTTTGTTGAAAGAAAGCTCTTTGGAGAGTGGTTAATTTCTAGTACTAGTCAAACTTGGGATTTTGGTAGTTATTTTAGAGTTATTAGTTGGGAAATGAAGATTTTCTGCGGTACTAATCTGCTCAACTGTAATGGTGCTATGGGATCTTTTTTAATCAGAGATCCAAGACCTATGCCTCCTATTTATCCAAGCCCTATACCTCCTATTTATCAAAGTGGAATTACAGTGGATAATTTCTCTCCGTCTTCACCACTACCGCCACCACCGCCACCGCCGCCACCACCAAACCGCGTGCCAGAACCTTCATTATTGTGGGGTTTGTTGCTATTAGGTAGCGGTTTATTGTGGAAAAATAAATCGAAAGCTATCAAATCGTAAATCAGCTAATTTGAAAGTGCGATCGCATTTACTTCCGCTTGAGTTTTGCTAAATATTGTGCTGTTGCTGTTAATGTTTGGATTAGAAGAAGAGAAAATGCGATGCAGCGATTTCTACGTGCTAAAAAGAAACCCGGTTTCTTGAAGAAACCGGGTTTTTAAGTTGTCTTTCACGTAACTAAAATTTACTATAAAAATGTTAATCAAAAGTAAATTTTTGATTGATTATTCTATTACAACTAAATACAAATAGCAATATATAAAGTAAGAAAAGCTACCAGTAATACTGAATAAAAATAAACTCTTAGCTTGTGTTTACTTCTGGTAAGTTATCTTTATGACAGTAAGCTAAGGCAAGGGAGGAATATGAACTTAATTCCCGACCCCTCAGAGAAAGGCGAAAAAGGCAGAAATGGGGTAAATTCTACTTTAAAAGCTGGTTTAGCGGCGGTAAAGCAGGGAAACTACCAAGAGGCGATCGCAAATCTAGAGGCTGTTTGTGAAAACGAACTGAGCGAAAAAGCGATCGTGCAAGCTCAAATGGGATTAACCGTTGCTTACGATCGCATCGGTGATGGAGAAAAAGCGATCGCGCTAGCAAAGGAATTGAGCAATAACCCTAATTCTCAAGTCAAAGAATGGGCTGTTCGCAATTTAACTAGTTTAAAAGAACGCTATCCCGATCAATTTGAATCATTGAGTGAAGGCATTTCCGATACCGGATTCGTTCCTTTAAATCCGACAGAGCAAACTTCATCTCGCCCTAAAATACCCATTAGTTCGTCTACCCCGACATTATTTCCTCCTAAAAAGGGAAACATCACAGACATCAGTTCAACTACAAACTCATCTGGATTTACTCCTTTTGACACTTCATCTCCAAGTCAAGCAAAAAGAGAACAAGCCAAATCTAATAACATTCCTAACACAGAAAATACTGGTCTTCAAAGTTCATCTTCTCAAACGCAGATTCCGAGACCGCAATCTTCAGCAAGCTCACAGAACAAACCATCTAGTACTATCCCCGCTCGTTCAGTTCAAAAATTGAATAATCCCGTCAATTCCTGGCAGATGCCAACCGATGAACGACCAAACGAAACTTCAGCTTATCAAGCTGAATGGAAGCAAGCGGGAAGAGCAAATAAATGGCAAAACTTACCCAACAAAATAGGTTTTCATTTCGACTTATCTCAACTATGGGGAGTGCAAGCTGTCAGCGCGATCGCTCTACTGATTACCGTGCATTGGGCAATCGTTTCCATCGTCAAATTCGCCATTAATAAAGTTGCAGAAATATTAGTTAACTTACAACTTTCTTACCCAAATGAAGATGATTATAACGACCCAAGTCGATGGGCTCCATTGATAGCATGGCTTTTATTAATAGGGTTAATTTTGTCGCTTCCTTGGTTAATGGACGGGCTTTTAAAAGCTTACTACGGTCTAAAGCCATTGAGCCTTGAAAATTTAACTGCACGCAGCCCGGAAGCAGCAAGAGTATTGCAACGTTTTACCCGTGAAAGACGTTTACCTCTGCCTACTTTATGGCTAATACCGAATTCTGTACCAATAGCTTTCACTTATGGAAATCTACCTCGAAATGCGCGGATAGTGGTAACGCAAGGTTTATTGGAGCAGTTAGCAGATGATGAAATTGCTGCTGTGTATGCCGCTGAATTAGGCCATATCGTCCATAGGGATTTCGTAGTGATGTCTTTTGGATTATTAATTGCCCAAATCCCTTATATTTTTTACCAAAGAATATCTCAGTTAGGAGATCGATGGTCAAATCAGGTTTTAAAATTTATTACAGCTGCGATCGCGGTTTTTTTCTATGGATTGTATTGGCTATTGCGCTGCCTGCTGTTGTGGTTGTCTAGGGCGAGAATTTACTACAGCGATCGCTTGTCCTGCGAAATTACTGGTAACCCCAACGGACTTACCCGCGCGTTACTGAAAATCGCGATCGGGATGGCCAAAGATGTAGAAAAACAAGGAAAAACCAGTTATTTGCTAGAAGGCTTCGAGGTATTATCACCCGTGGGATATCGACAAGCAATTAGCTTAGGTAGCTTATATTCTCATACTCCCCTCGAACCGATTTTAGCTTGGGATTATCTCAACCCTCACCGTCGCTGGCTGACGATCGATAATTCTCATCCCTTAATGGGAGAACGCATCCAAATACTAAGCAGCTACGGGCGTTATTGGAAAATAGAAACAGAGTTAAACTTCCCACCCAAAAATTCATTAAAACCTGACAATGGAAGATTATTTCTGCAAGCTGCTCCTTATTTGGGCATTCTGCTAGGCTTAATTCTAGGCGGAATTTTGTGGGGAATTGGTGGAATCAGCATTTTACTGAAAATTCGGCAAGTACTGTTGGATTGGATGTGGGGCGATCGGGCAATTTTACATGGCTGCTTATTAATAGGTATCGGTATCGGAATCTTGTTAAGGATCAATCTCTTCTTTCCCGATATCAAACCATCTACGGTTCGAGATGAACCGACTTTAGCAGATTTATTAACCGATCCGGCAGCTTTACCCTTAGATAGTCACCCGGTTCGTTTGCAAGGCAAACTCTTAGGGCGTTCCGGCATTAGTAACTGGCTTTGCCAAGACTTAATTTTACAAACCGCCTCTGGTTTGGTGAAATTACACTACTTCTCCTGGTTGGGGCCGTTAGGCAATCTGTTAATCGGTTCTCCGCGTCCGGCAGAACTAGTCAATCGTTCGATCGCGCTCACGGGTTGGTTTCGTCGAGGCGCTACTCCCTGGATCGATGTCGAGACTATACGTACCCAAGGTGGCAAAACTATTCAAAGCGGACACCCGATTTGGTCTACCCTGTTAGCCTTTGCCGCTGCTTTTGCCGGAGTATATATCATTTTCCGAGGCGACCTCTAGTTATGTAAAGAAAAGTTGCGACTTTTTTCTCAAAGTGTTACATTTATTTACATAACCTTCTGGTTCCAGG
Organism: Leptolyngbyaceae cyanobacterium; assembly: GCA_036703985.1. Classification (GTDB taxonomy): domain Bacteria; phylum Cyanobacteriota; class Cyanobacteriia; order Cyanobacteriales; family Aerosakkonemataceae; genus DATNQN01. The sequence continues at coordinate 97,135 of DATNQN010000022.1, read as the reverse complement.
TAAAGCAAAAAGCAGACTTTTCAAATTATCAGTTTGTTGAAGTTCGACAATCCTGGTTTTTCAAAGCTAGGAGAGTTTTATAGAATTTCCTCCTCCCAACACAGCAAGCTCGACCAGCCAAAGCCACCGGCTGGTTTTTGTTTACTAGTGACCAAAAATCCCGAGCCTTGTCGTACAATTTGAAGCGATACCTATAAAAAAGGACTTCAGTCCAAAAAGGCTGCATTCCACCTGTGACAGATATAGGTCAAAGCTGAAATCTATCCTGAGAACTGGTTCCCTGCCCAAGGCCGTGATACCTTAATGTATGGCGTCAACATTTCTTCTCAAGCAAGATAAGAGTAAAACACCGGACTTTCATTGGCTTAAAATAAACTGTTATGCCTTAAAGTTAGGTGTAAAATCTTGGGCACCGTAATTAAGAGAGCGTTTTTTCTTGCAGTAAGCTGTTTGGTAGTAATTGGTCAGAGGACACAACAATTGGTTGCTTTTATCGTTCATCAATCCAGTTTCTCCTCAGCTAACGTGCAAGGAGCGCTGGGGAAGAAGTTTTTTTGAATCAAAGTCTGGAGGAATCTTCTATGTCTATTCGTCTGTATGTAGGCAATTTGCCTAAAGAGGAAATCGATCGGCAGGAGTTACAAACAGTTTTCGCCCAAGAAGGTGAAACTATCTCCACCAAAGTAATCAAAGACCGTAAAACTGGCAAGTGTCGCGGTTTTGGTTTCGTTACGGTTCAAAATGACGAACAAGCCGATCAATTCATTGAAAAGTTCAACGGTTACGTTTTTAAAGACAATGCCCTAAAAATTGAAAAGGCATTGCCTCGTGCGAAAGGTCAACAAGGTTCTGAAGAGGAAGCACCACCTCAACAGGTAGCTAATAGCAACAAGGCACCCAGTAGCAGCCCTTCTCACACTGGAGAAAAGCGTCGTAATAAGAAGAAAAACCGTTCGGGGAGCGCTGCGAACACCGGCACTCAGCATTCTTCCGATGCTATTCAACCAGATCCCCGTTGGGCTCATGAGTTAGAAAAACTGAAGCAGATGTTGGCTGCACAAGCTACAAATTCTTAAGATATTACCCTAAATCGCGAAAGAAGAAGGGATTTTTAAGAGCTAAGAATTTGTTAGTTTACAGTGCAGGCTAAAACTGGAAGTTTCCTCCAAACTGCTATTGGGTGCTTTCTCTGAAAGTAAAATTTTCCCGTGCAATTATAAGTTCAGGGAATTAGCGAAGTTGCTCGTTTAATTGTCTGGCTCGCAAAACCAGTTAAAGGTAGATTGACACCTACCTTTTCAAAAAAGCTGAGGATTTAATCCTCAGCTTTTTTCGATCGCGTTTAAATCGGTGGGAAATCCTAAAATTACTCAAAATTAGGTTAAGCTCTTAATCTTAGAAGATCTCTAGAAATAGACTTAAGTGTAGTGTGGGATTGAAATACGCCCTTGTCCATGAATGGTTGACGCCAAAAGCGACTGGCGGTTCGGAATTAGTCGTCAGGGAAATCTTGCAGCATATCGATGCGGATCTTTATGCCCTGATTGATTTTGAATCGACTAATCCGGAAAGTTATTTATTTAAGCGACGGATCGGTACGACTTTTCTACAAAACTTTCCGTTTGCTCGTAACGGCGTCCAAAAGTACTTACCCTTTTTACCACTGGCGATCGAACAGCTAGATTTAAGAGAATATGACATCATTCTCTCTTCTTCTCATACTGTCGCCAAAGCAGTAATTACCACTCCCCAACAGTTACATATCTGTTATTGTCATTCTCCCATGCGGTTTGCTTGGGACTTGACTTTTGATTATTTGAATAGCAGCCGAATGGGACGAGGCGTTCAGGGTATTCTTACCCGCTACTTGCTGCATAGATTGCGCCAGTGGGATATGCTATCGGCAAATCGAGTTGATTATTTCATTGCCAATTCTCAACATACGGCGAAGCGAATTTGGCGCTGCTACCGCCGTCGTGCAGAGGTAATTTATCCACCAGTCAATATCGATCGATTTACCTTTCAAGCGAAGAAACAAGATTTTTACTTGACGGTTTCTCGCTTGGTGAGCTACAAAAAAGTATCGTTAATCGTCAAAGCTTTCAATCAGTTAGGACGCCCTTTAGTGGTGATCGGCACTGGGCCAGAATTGAAAGAACTCCGCCAATTAGCTGGCGACAACGTACAAATATTAGGTCAGCAGCCAAATGCGGTGGTGGAGCAGTACATGGCCCAAGCGAAAGCTTTTGTTTACGGGGCTTGTGAAGATTTTGGGATTGCACTACTGGAAGCGCAAGCCTGCGGGACACCTGTAATTGCTTATGGTGCAGGGGGTGCTTTGGAAACGGTGCGAGATATCCGGGAGTATCCGGATACCGGTACTGGTTTATTTTTTGGGGCGCAGTCGGAACTAGATATAGTGGAAGCGGTCAAGACGTTTGAGATTTATGAAAAAACTTTTAATCCAGAGATAGCGCGATCGCAAGCTGCTAAATTTGCGCCGACAATTTTTGAGAAGCGCTATTTAGCTTTTGTCGATCGCTGCTATCGTAGATTCAAAATCCGAAAATAGGGCGCATAGAAATTGTATTTTCACCCTTTTACCCCCTCATACCAAATCCGGGTCTACTACCCCCTTTTCCCCCAAAAATAATGGGAGTAATTGAAGCGGATTTGGTATCGCGCCCTCTTTTGTATGTTGTCCCATCCCTATTTGTTGCGATTTACTCCTCTGAAAGCGTCTTCAGGCTTTATCATGTGGACTGTGTGTGGTGTGAAATAGTTTAAGGAGTGAAATGACAGCCGAAAGCCCTTTGTTCGACCGCACTGTGTTGCGGGCGTCCAGAAAGCGAGGTTTGCAACGGCGAGTACTCACGGGCAAAAAAACCAGTCTGCCTGGTTTAGTTCTCAACAGAGACTTTGCCAAACGAGTATTTGACGTTGTGTTCTCCTTGTTAGTCTTGATCCTATTTTCCCCGGTATACCTGATACTAGCTTTACTCATTGCGGTCAGTTCTCCTGGCCCAATTTTTTATGTACAGCAACGAATTGGGAAAAACTACCAGCCTTTTGGCTGTATTAAATTCAGGACAATGGTTACTAATGCTGATGAAATCCTCCAAGAAATCATCGCGACATCTCCAGAACTGCGCCAAGAATTCGCTGACAATTTTAAGCTAAAAAACGACCCCCGAATTACTTGGATCGGTCGATTTTTACGCATGACTAGTCTAGACGAATTTCCTCAATTCTGGAATGTTTTAATGGGAGATATGAGCGTTGTCGGCCCTCGCCCGCTAGTGGCAGAAGAACTGTTTATGTACGGTCGCCATATTGATAAAATCCTCACTCTTTCTCCTGGAATTACGGGATTGTGGCAAGTTTCCGGACGAAATGATATACCCTACGAACGCCGAGTCAAAATTGATGTTTACTATGTCAATTTTCGTAATATATGGTTGGATTTGATGATAGTTTTCAAAACTATTGGGGTAGTTATTTTTCCGAAAAATAATGGAGCATATTGACAGATAATATGCTTTGCAATATCAAACAAAACAGCGAGAATTGATATTTAAATAGAGAATGAGGAAAAAACACCTCTTCTATCACACTAAGTGCTGAGTCCTGAATTGTTTAATTCATTCTCAGCACTTTCACATTTTGATAGTAAAAAGGGAGATAATTAACTAGGGTAATTTTGTGAGTTCCCTGTGGTACATAGAGGATATTAACAAGTGTGAAATTCACCATGTAGATAGAGCTTTCCCAGTTTTAAACGATGCTCTAATTGTGGTTGCATCAAGAAAGATTTAACCCTGATTATTCGTGAGCGTTGATGTCCTTAACGTTCAAAAATTTAGGACAGAGATATTAATGCTGCCCTCAACTTGATGCTGTTTTTTTTCGTCGAAAATACCCTTGTAAGAAGGGAAATCTACACCTGACCAGCTAGTTGAAAGACGCTTGTACGAGCCTGGTTACTGGTTCGGAGCAGTCAGCCACAAGTACCGCTACGCTTCACTCGCGGTACTTCACGTTGATTCTTTGCAAAAAATATATATTTTCTTGTTACTTGTGGTTAAAGTTTGGGTTAACTTAGGTAAGGATTAACAACAAGCTTTCTATCGCGTTTAGCGAGAAGAGAGCCAAAACATCAGGGGTTATATCTTGTCCGATGGAATACCCTTAGTTAAGACTGATTTTCCTAACACGGGGGAATTTTTATTCTAGTCAACTGAACGGACATGATATTAAAACAGACGCAGGTGGTAAGTGGTAGTCTTCGTGGGAGCGAAAATTTCCCAGTTTGCTATCTAGTCATAAATAAGGCAACCCCTGCAAAAGCTGTATTGTAATTCAAAAACTATTAAGGAATTGGAAAGATGACGGAACGGAAGCGAGCGCTACTCACGGGTATTACTGGTCAAGATGGTTCTTACTTGAGTGAGTTTTTGCTCGAACAAGGGTATGAAGTTCATGGGATTATCCGCCGGACTTCTACGTTTAATACAGACCGTATAGATCATATATATGTAGACCCTCATAATCCAGAAGCACGGTTGTTTCTGCATTACGGTGATTTAACTGAAGGTGTAACCTTACGCCGAATTTTAGAAGAAGTTAAGCCAGTAGAAATTTATAACCTGGGGGCGCAATCTCACGTTAGAGTTAGCTTTGACTCGCCGGAGTACACCGTGGATACAGTGGCGATGGGTGTATTGCGTTTACTGGAAGCTATTCGCGATTACCAGCAACGCACGGGTATTGAAGTGCGCTACTATCAAGCGGGTTCTTCTGAGATGTTCGGGAAAGTGCAGGAAATTCCTCAGAAGGAAACGACGCCGTTTTATCCGCGCAGTCCATATGCTTGTGCCAAGGTTTACGGTCACTGGCAAACTGTGAATTATCGGGAATCTTACGGTTTGTTTGCTTGTAATGGTATATTATTTAACCATGAAAGTCCGCGTCGTGGAGAAACTTTCGTGACGCGCAAGATTACGCGAGCGGTAGCCAGAATTGTTGCTGGCAAACAGAAAAAAACTTACTTGGGTAATCTAGATTCTAAGCGAGACTGGGGCTATGCGAAAGATTACGTGAGAGCAATGTGGCTGATGCTACAACAAGAGCAGCCAGATGATTACGTGATTGCAACTGGTGAAACTTACTCGATTCGAGAATTTTTGGATTTGGCTTTTGGTTATGTCAATTTAAATTGGCAGGATTACGTGGAGTTTGATGAGCGCTATCTGCGCCCAGCTGAGGTTGAGTTGTTGATTGGCGACCCGACTAAGGCAAAACAAAAGTTAGGATGGGAACCTTCTGTTACGTTTCCAGAGTTAGTTGGATTGATGGTGGAAGCAGATTTGCAAAGATTGGGATTGACTTTACCTGATGGTAAGGGAGAGAAATTTGCCCGCGATATTGCTACTATCCGTCAAGATGCAGCTACGGTGATGGAGTAGAGTTCAGCCCCGACAGATGAGGATGAATGTATGGCAGGATTGGATTTGAAAGATAAACGGATTTTGGTCACTGGCGGGGCTGGTTTCTTAGGCCGCCAGGTGGTGCAACAATTGTGTGATGCGGGAGCCGATCGCGATAAGATTACGATACCCCGATCGCGCGAGTACGATTTGCGATCGATGGATGTTTGCGAAAAACTTTCCCAAAATCAAGATGTCATCGTTCACTTGGCGGCGCACGTTGGCGGTATTGGTTTAAATCGGGAAAAACCGGGTGAATTGTTCTACGATAATTTGATGATGGGCGTGCAATTAATTCACGCTGCTTATCAAAATGGTGTGGAAAAATTTGTCTGCGTTGGTACTATCTGCGCTTATCCGAAATTTACACCAGTTCCGTTTAAAGAAGATGACCTTTGGGAAGGTTATCCTGAAGAAACGAACGCACCTTACGGTGTGGCGAAAAAAGCTTTGTTGGTGCAATTACAATCTTATCGGCAACAGTATGGATTCAATGGTGTCTATCTGTTACCTGTGAATTTATACGGCCCGGAAGATAATTTCGATCCTCGTAGTTCTCACGTAATTCCTGCTTTAATTCGCAAAGTTCACGAAGCACAAGTACGGGGAGATAAACAGTTACCTGTTTGGGGTGATGGCAGTCCGAGTCGCGAATTTCTTTATGTAGATGATGCGGCACGGGGAATCGTCATGGCTACTCAGTCTTACGATGAATCTGACCCGGTGAATTTGGGAACTAATTATGAAATTACCATCAAAGATTTAGTGGAATTAATTTGCGATTTGATGGGATTTCAGGGAGAGATTGTTTGGGAAACCGATAAGCCAAACGGTCAACCTCGGCGTTGTTTGGATACCGAACGCGCTAAGGAAAAGTTTGGTTTCGCCGCGCAAGTGGAGTTTAAGCAAGGGCTGAAGAATACGATAGATTGGTATCGTCAGCACGCTGAATAATTCCGGTGATTTAAGAGTGAGTGAAAAGTGCGATCGTATTTTTTTTAAGAGTGCGATCGCTCTTGCATTTTTTCATAATTTGATGTATCCTAAAAGAATGGGAAAATGTGCGCTCATATATACTCGATTTTAAAAGTCATTCATAAAAGATAAAAGTTAGAAAATGCCTCAACCTAAACTTAGGGGAAGAACCTATTGACAGGCTTTATTTTTTTAGGATATGCTAATGTTGATGAGGAAAAACTATCATTTAATAATTAACTTTGATTATATTTCTATTATTTGAATGATACACCAAAAAAGTGAAGTAAGTAAAGAGGCGATCGCACAACAAGCAAGTATTAGCGAAGCGGAAATTATTCGTCAAGCGATCGATCTACATATCAGTTCTATACCTGCTTCCCAAACAAACATTGCTCTTTGGGAAGCAGAAAAACAGTTTATCAACAGCATCAAAAACCGCAATTATTTACCGGTAGGACGAGACTGGCGCAGAGAAGACCTCTATAAACAAAAAAAGAGCGATCGCTTTCTATCCTCGCGATCAGATAAAAAGGTATGTTTACTCTACCCATTCTGCTGTTAAAGCGGGCATTAATCTGTGCCAATTATCTAAAAGTTTATCTTGCCAGGGGATTGCTTTCGATCCTTTTACTGCTAGCTGAATAGTTTTTTTCTTACGAACGCCAATTACAAAACGAGATAATACACTCGTCGCCGAACTGTCAATAAATTCTAAATTTTGTATATTTATTGTCAGAGTTGATAGTTCTTGTGCTAGCGCCTCATCGAGTAAATGTTCTATAGCCTTGTAGTCAGCTATTGTACCTTCCCGCAACAAACCCTGAAAATTCATTGTAGCGTTTTCTCGATCGTACCATACCCTATAGTCATCAGTTTTAACTTCCATTTTCTTCCAGCCTGCTATTTATCATTTAAATAACCTACCATTAGTTTGTTACTAGCTGTACCATTGTGGTAACAGTAGTAATTTCAGGTTCATCACTCACTTTCTCGATTTTCCAGCCTAATTTAGCTCCATAATCATTAAGGATGCTCAAGAAACCCAACTGGGACTCTTCACTCTTCTCCTCAGCCCCTTTTTCCATCTGACGGAAATAAAACTCACTAACATCTGAATTTATAAGCTCATTAATAAAGTTATTCAACCTATCCAAATTTTTTTTATTGGCGCAGTTCCTGGTTACGAATACTAATTCGCGATCCAGCAGGTAAATTGCAAATCTTAGGGGATATTTGCCAAGTTCATAATTATATTTTATTGAGTTGTCCAACAATTCATTAGCGATATAATTTACGGCACTTTTAAGCTGTAATTGTTTTTGATAAAATTGGACATCTTCTTCATTAAAAGGAAAAAATTTTGTCAAGTATTCAGCCATAAAAGCTAGAGACAAATATCTTGTTTGCTTGCGCTTTTCCACAGGTATAGCGTGGATAAAAAATTCCATCATAAATATCTTACTATCATCTAATATCTCTTCTAGAAAATTTCCGATGATTTGAGACATACGCTTAGCTTTAGTTTTGAAAAATTTAACAAATTGAATCGCAGGGACAAATTAGACAGATATCTACTTCTGTTTTATCACCACTAAAGTAATATCGTCAAAAACTTTTTGGGAGCCGATATGCTGTCGGACGTCTTCAACGATCGCTTGTCTGATTTCTTCTGCTGAAAGAGAGTGGTTGCGTTGGGCTATTCCGCATAAACGTTCTAGTCCGTATTGATGGCGATCGATATCGAAAGCTTCTGTAACTCCATCAGTATACAATACCACCACATCCCCTATATTAAGTTGCACTTCTTCGCAGTCGATAAAATCAGCAATATCCTCCTCTAAAGCGATGGGAAAACCGAGATGTCGCGTATCGATTAGTTCTAATTCACCGTTAGCACGCACGATGATTATCTCCTCATGCTGACCGCTAATTTTCAAAGTGCGATCGGCGTAATCTATCAAAGTTAGAGTTAAATTTCGATAAGGATTGATTCGTTGAGCGTTGTGATAAATCGTGCGGTTGAGAATATCGAGAAATTGCACTGGATCGGCGCAATTGCTTTCCTGTAATGTTCTGACTGCCGTTTGCGTCATCAACATTAAAACGCCACTTTCTAACCCATGTCCGGTGACATCGCCAATGCCAATTTTGATTTTACCATCTCGTTGCAATACGTCGTAGTAATCGCCGCCCACTTCATCGGCTGGTTCCATAAATCCAGCAATTTCTAATTCTGCAATTGATTCTAATTCCGACTGTTTCGGTAAAATCATTTGTTGCAGTTGTTTGGTAACTTCAAGCTCGGCTCTCATGCGAAAGTTTTCTTGTTTGAGGAGTTCGTTGAGAGCGGTGATTTCCTGATTGGCTTTAGCGAGTTGGGCAGTACGTTGTTTTACTTTGTCTTCTAGGCTTTGATAAAGGCGAGCATTTTCAATCGAGATGGCAGCTTGTCCCGATAACAGTTGTAAGACAGACAATCGGGTTGGGGTAAAAGCTCCTTTAGTAAGATTATTTTCTAGATAAATAATGCCGATAAGTCGAGATCGATCGAGCAGCGGCGCACACAAAATAGATTTAGCTTGATGCTGTTTGATGTAGGGGTCATTAATAAAGTTTCCTTCGCGTGTAGCATCATTTAAAACCACTGTTTCTTTCGTGCGGACAACGTAATTGATAATTGCTTCTGGCAGGCGGTTCTGTATGGAAATTGATTCCAATATGGCAATGTTATCCGAATCCACTTCTCCAGAAGCTTCTATCTGCAATTTGCCTTCATTTTGCAAAATTAAATAACCAATTTGCGCCCCGGCATTCTGGATGAGAATTTTCATTAAGGCAGCAAGTAATTTATCCAGCATAATTTCGCTGGAAATCGCCTGGGTTGCTTTGATGAAAGTAGCTAAATCTAAAGTTTCACCTGACTGAGAATCAGTTGTGGTAATTGTCTTCTCTATGGAAATAGCGCGACTTACAGCAGATGATTTAGGTAATAGCTGCTGATATTTTTCCTCCAAATCTTCGACTTTGCGTTTAGCGCCCCAAAGCTGGTAGCCATAGTGAGCTTTTTTCATGTAGAGTTGGGCAATTTCCTCTTTACCCTTAGCTAACCAGAACTTGGCGGCTAGTTCATTAGCCAAAGCTTCATTCTGGATAAACTCGTTTTCATGGGCTGAAGAGATGGCGCGATCGTACAAGTCCCATATCACTTCTATTTCTTTGCCGGAAATGCGAGCTATTTCTGCTTCCATTAACAGGTATTTATGAAGAAAGTTCTCCGGACAGTTATCTGCCCAAATTTTCATCTTTTGCTGATTAGCCTCTAAAATTTCTCGATACTCCTGCTGTTCCCAAGCTGTAGCAGTCGTATAAATAGCGGTTAAAACTAAGGAATAGTAAAAGTAATATTCTGTTTGAATAGGCATACCTGCAATAAAAACTATACTCTCCTCAGTTTGTATTGCCCGCTCTAGAGCCTTTTCATAATCCCCATACAGAAAGAAGATTTGGGTTTTAAAGATGTTATAAGGCGCTACTCCAGTCAGGAAATTGTTTTCCTGCCATATCCGCAAACACTGGAATTCATCAAATTCATCATCACTTAAAGAAAATTTGTCTGCGGTTAAACCCTGCAAATTGAAGAGGAAATGCTGATACAATTGCTGGACTTGAACAAAAATATGACTTTTAATTTGCTTGAGAAAATCAATATGCTTGTTAGATTCTTCAATAATGTTACCAAAACTATCAGCAACTAGAATTCTTTGTATAATTAAATTATAAGAATTATAGCTGACAGTAACTTCTCCTGTTTCCACCCCCGCCAAGTAGCCCTTTCTAAGAATCGGAATACTTTTCTTAAGATGGCTTCGCCAGGGACTAATATGGCCACCAAATACATTAAATACTTTGCAAACTAAATTAAGATTATTAAATTGCTCGGTTAGATTCATAGCTAATTGACCGAATCCATAACCAGTCTCATCGTCAATTAATATATGCCCTGCAAGCATTCCCCAGACAGCATATCCATAACAAGTTTCCTGTGAGTTACCGTATTCGATCGCAAGATTGACTATTTTCAGCGCGATCGCAGCTAACAAATCTTGGTCACTGAAAAAAGCAGAACCCATCATATTCATTAAGAGTCTTATACAGACTCTTATCTCTGGATTAACTACTTCTGGAGCATTAATGAGATCGGCTATGTTAATTCTTTCCAGATTGGCTCGATACAAGAGCAATTCTTCGTCTATTAATGAAAGTATTTCCGACTTTTTGTTTAACTGCCAACTTAGTCCAAAACTTTTTAATGCTTTTATTCCGATAGAAATTGCTTTGATATAATTACCACTGTTCTCATATAAAACCATCCGAATGTTATGAATTTCTGCGCGATCGAACTTAGATTTTGCCCGATCTAAGATGAGATCGAAGCTCTCTTCTGCTTTCTCAAAATTGCGACATAAATATTCACATTCAGACTTTTCTCGATACAAAGCAAATGTCAAGTCATAATGAGTTTTCCAACTGTCTGGAAGCAAAACCTCTATCCCTGGAGTAAAATATTGAACCAAAGCAGCAGTGTAAGCTGTTGAATCCTTGGCTTTTTTTCCTGCTTCCAGATTTAATCGTGCTAGGTTAACTAGTTCTTGTTCATCTGCGATTAATTCTCGACCTAAATTGAGATGATCGACTATATTAAAGATTTTTTCTGCTCGCGACTGAGGAGATAGATTTGCTAGCAACAGCCGACCGATCTGGAGATGCACTGCTTTTTTGCGATCGTCATCAATGAGAGCGTAAGCCGCCTGTTGAATGCGATCGTGACCGAACTTATAGTTTTGAATTAACAGTTGTTCATCTAACTCGGATGTAGGCAGAATTAATCCAGCCTGAACTGCCTTAACTAGAGCGGGATAAATTGCTTCTTTTGCTTTTTCACAGATAATCGAGAGAGTGTTTAAGTCAAAAGAAGCACCTATACAAGCTGCCAAACGTAAAACCTGCTGAGTAGATTTTGGTAGTTTCTTTAACTTGTCAATCATCAAATCAACTACATTATTGGCAATTTCTATTGCTTCGATTTGATCGAGATTCCACTGCCAAACGTGGCGGACAAAATCAAAGGTTATTAAATTTTCAGCGTACAAAGTTTTCAGAAATTCATTAATAAAGAAAGGATTGCCATTGGTTTTTTTCACCACCAGTTTTGCTAAGGCGTTTACAGAAGAGGTGTCCCTATGCAATGTATCGGCAATTAGTTGACTGACAGACTCTAGTGCTAAGGGTGCTAAGGTAATATAGTTGATAGTAACACCTTCTTTTTGTAGCCCATCAAGGGTTATTGTCAACGGATGAGCGGAGTTGACCTCGTTATCCCGATACGCCCCAATTAAAAATAAATACTGGGTATCAACATTAGTCATCATCAGTTCAATTAATTTTAGTGTTGCTGAATCTGCCCACTGCAAATCATCCAGAAAAATGACTAAGGGATGCTCTTTTGTACAAAATGCCCGGATAAAGTTTTGAAAGACTAAATTAAAGCGATTTTGCGACTCCGCTGGCCCTATATCTGGCACCAGTGGCTGCTTACCGACGATCAGTTCTACTTCGGGAATTACATCAATAATCACCTGTCCGTTGGAGCCAAAAGCTGCTAAAAGTTTGTTTCGCCATCGCTGTAGTTGTGATTCGCTTTCAGTTAACAGTTGCCTTACCAACTCTTTGAAAGCGTTAACTACGGCAGAGTAGGGAATATTACGCTGCAATTGGTCAAATTTCCCAGAAATGAAATAACCGCGTTTTTCTGTGATGGGTTTGTAGAGTTCCTGCACTAGCACTGATTTACCGATGCCGGAATAACCCGTAACTAACATCATTTCTATTTGCGATTTCGGCTGGGAAACTTGGTATGAAAACTCTTCTTCATACCGTTTTTTAATTTTTAATTTTGACTTTTGACTTTCTCCAGCTATTCTCTCAAAAGCTGTCAATAAAGTTGCAACTTCTCTTGCTCGTCCGTAGAGTTTTTGAGGAATTTGAAACTTGTCAGAAATATCTTTTGCAGCGAGGGGAAAGTAAGAAATATTTCCTGTTGTCTGTAGCTGAGTTTGGCATTCTTCTAAATCTGCTTTGATTCCCCAAGCGCTTTGATATCTCTCCTCTGCTGTTTTCGCCATCATTTTCATCACGATATTTGAGAGGATGGTCGGAATTTCTGGATTAATTTGATGCGGGGAAATTGGAATTTTAGCAATGTGACAATGCACTAACTCTAAGGGATCGTCGGTTTCAAAAGGCAATTGTCCTGTTAGCAATTCGTAGAAAGTAACGCCGAGAGAATAAAAGTCAGCGCGATAGTCTAGAGAACGATTCATTCTGCCGGTCTGTTCTGGAGAAATGTAAGCTAGCGTACCTTCTAAGACATTGGGATTTTTTAGAGTAGGGTTTTCGCGAGTTAATTGGGTGGAAATGCCAAAATCGATAATTTTTAGTTGTCTGGTTGCGGGATTAAAGATGATATTGGAAGGGTTAATGTCTTTGTGGATAATATTGGCGGTGTGAATTTGGCCTAAAATTTCAGTGGTTTTGATGGCGATCGTTAGAAATTCTTCTAAAGAACAACTTACGCAATCGCGATTATTCATCACTTTTCTTAAGGAGGAAGCGCCAAAATCTTCAAGTACGATCGCGAGAGTCCTCTCATAAGTTTCTAAGCTATAAGCTTTGATGACTCCTTCTATATTAAGATTGCACGTAATTTTGTATTCCTGCTTGTAACGAGTCAGTTCAGAAGGAGTCGGATAATCTTCTTTTAAAAGTTTGAGAATAACGGGTTGTTTATCTGAGATGTGGATAGCCCGATAAACTAGAGAGTTGATGCTTTCATAGATTTGCGAAAGTATAGAATAGTTAGGAATGTTAATCATATATTTCAGGCTAGATTTAAATGAAATTTCGGAATTATATTCTGTCTGCTAAGATCTGAATTAACAACTTATTATTTAGCTAATATCTTTCCAACTAACCAGTAAGTGGTCATCTCTCCCCTACCTTTAACAGCTACTTCTCCGCGTTTCTCGAACTCATAGCGGTTTTTTAAACTTTGGTAACTAACTTCTGTTACTTGAATTTTGCCCGGTATACCCGATGATTCCATCCGAGAAGCTACATTTACCGCATCTCCCCAGAGGTCGTAAATAAATTTTTTCATGCCAATTACACCTGCTACTACCGATCCAGTATTAATGCCGATACGGATTTGTAATTGTTCCCTATATTTCGTTTGCAAATGGGCGATCGCTGCTTGCATATCCAGTGCCATTTCCGCAATAGCTTCTGCGCTATTTTCTTTGGGAACGGGCAATCCGCCTACTACCATATAAGCGTCGCCAATGGTTTTGATTTTTTCTAAACCGTGTTTTTCTGTGAGTTCGTCAAACTTGGAAAAAATCTCGTTGAGCAAATTAACTAATTCAGTCGGGGTGATTCGCGCCGACAGGGGAGTAAAACCGACAATATCGGCAAATAAAATGGTAACTTCATTGAAATTTTCAGCGATTGCACCTTGATTTTCTTTCAATCGATCGGCGATCGCCTCTGGCAAAATATTCAGTAATAATTGTTCTGACTTTTCTTGCTCTTGTTGCAGCGCTGACTGGGCTTGCTTGCGCTCGGTGATGTCCCGCGCCACCAAAATCGTCGTTTCAGAAGAAAGCGGTGAAACCGTCTCTGCAAACCAAATATCTTTGCCTCCTATTGGCAAACTGTATTCAATTTCAACGGTTTTTTGCGTGGAAACTGCTTCGAGAATTGCTTGGAGAATTAAATCGGCTTGGGCTTCCGGCAAAATTTCGTGGACTTTTCTGCCAATAATTTCTGTTGCAGGTTTGTACAAATTTTCGCTACTGGTTGGGATAACATTCAGGCAACGTCCAGAAACATCCCGAACTACTACCACATCCGTCATCGCCGCAAACAGTGCTTTCATTTCTGCTTGGACTTTCTTCTGTTGCAGTACAACTCCTGACTGAGCCGCTACCACATTAACTAATTCGCATAACCGCTTATCTTGCGATCGCGTTGATAAGGTAAAAAACACCAGCACCGCCAAAACAGGGGATTGAGAACTGAGCAAATCTATATTTTGGCGCTTGCTTCCCAGAGGGACGATAGGTACGCCAAAAGCAGCTTTTAAGCCGCAATCAGTTGCTAATTCCAATCTCAGGAGCGCGTCCTCCATTTTGCTGAGATCGGCAACACATAAGGATTTTCGGGTTGTCCAGACTTGTCCGGGAATTTCTTCGTCGGGATAGAAGGTGAGTATTTCGCTGTATTCTCGAAAACGCTGGATCTCGGCTACTACGGCGGGATCGTTCCCCGCGCGATCGCAATACCAACACCGACTGCATACTAATGCTGACCCATCGGTAGTGGGAATCCAAGCTTCGCCATAAATCCAATTGGTTGTTTGGCAAACTTGCTGCAAGGCAACCTCTAAAGCGGTATCGAAATCTGGGGCGCTACTAATAGCTTGATTGATTGTTAATAAAAGTTGTACTTCTTCTTCAGCGCGTTGGCGTGCTTTGATTTCCTGTTCCAGCTGTGCTGTTCTCTCTTGTAACGATAAACGCTGACGCGAGATAGTCAGTTGATTTTCCACGCGGGCGATCAGTTCTTCAACTTTAAAGGGTTTGGTAATGTAGTCTGCGCCACCGACACCAAAGGCTTTTACTTTATCCATTACCTCATCTAAAGCGCTGATAAAAATCACCGGAATGTCACGAGTTTCTTCGCAAGCTTTCAATTGAGTGCAAACTTCATAACCGTCCATCTCCGGCATATTAATATCGAGCAAAATCAGGTCTGGTAATAAAACCTTCACCGAAGTTAATGCCGCGCGACCTGATATTGCTTTGCGAACTTCGTACCCTCGCTCTGTCAGCATTGTGGATAAAAGGCGAAGGTTTTCCGGGGTATCATCAATGGCTAATATATTTCCTTTCTGGTTATCGCTGAGATCCGTGGACATTATGCTAGACATTATGTTTTAAAATCCAACATTCGCTCCCTCTGATAATCTTTCAGTGCAAAGGTTTTGTCAGAGCTTCGCCCCACTCTACCCTTGCATTCATCTGTAGATAACTTGTCGATTGGCCTAGCACCCAGGAGCAAGCATAGCGGGGTTTATTTTAGTTTATATTCGTTTTCAGCTGAATGTGATTGGGATTGAAATGGAAAAAGCGCAACTTAGACGATCGCTTCTCAAACAACGTCAATCTATGCTACCAGAAGAATGGAGAAAAAAGAGCGATCGCATTTCCACTAATCTCTTATCTTCTCCTCTGTTCACTGAAGCAAAAACCATTCTCGCTTATTTCAGTTTTCGACAAGAACCCGATCTGAGTATTCTATTTACCGATCGTCACCAATGGGGATTTCCTAGATGCGTTGACAAATCTCTTTCCTGGCATATCTGGAAGCCCGGAGAACCGCTGCAAAAAGGTGCTTATGACATTTTTGAACCTCACCCGGAGTTGCCCATTTTAAACGCCGATGAGGTAGATTTAATACTTGTTCCGTCAGTGGCTTGTGACGTGCGGGGATATCGACTGGGATATGGCGGCGGTTATTACGATCGCCTTCTCAGTTCTCCTGAGTGGGCATCAAAGCCTACAATTGGCATTATATTTGAATTTGCGTGTCTTCAGGAATTACCCGTAGACCCTTGGGACAAACCCTTGAAAGCTATTTGTACCGAAAGACAGTTAATTTTAAGTGAAAATTAGTTGAGATCGGCGAAAGCGATGAAAATTCTCAAAATTGAAAAGCTAGAAAATAAGAGTAACAGGATAAACCGATCTAACCAGTGGAAATATGTTTGGATGTATGGGGGATTAAGCGCGATCGCGTTTTTAATGCTGTTTCCCTTATTATGGTTAATTAGTACCGCTTTCAAATCCCCAACGGAAAATATTTTTCAATTTCCGCCGCAATTAATACCAAGTCAACCTACCTTAGATAACTTTGTCACGGTTTGGCAAACCAACCCATTTGGGCAGTATTTATTTAACAGTATACTAGTTGCTTTTCTCACAGTTAGCTTAAACTTATTATTCTGTTCTCTGGCTGCTTATCCATTAGCGAGATTGAATTTTGCAGGAAGAGAAGCTATTTTCGCCGCTATTGTTTCTACCATCATGATTCCCTTCCAAATCGTGATGATACCTTTATATATTTTAACCGTACAAATTGGTTTAAGAAATACTTACTTAGGCATCATCTTTCCTAGCATAGCATCCGCTTTTGGCATTTTCTTACTGCGACAAGCATTTCAAGGAGTGCCAAAAGAATTAGAAGAAGCTGGCAGAATGGATGGCTGTTCGGAATTAGGAATTTGGTGGTTCGTAATGCTTCCCGCCATTCGTCCTGCGCTGGTAACTTTAGCGATATTTGTCTTTATTGGTTCTTGGAGCGACTTCCTCTGGCCTTTAATTGTAGTCGATCGTCCGGAGTATTATACATTGCCAGTAGGGGTAGCAATGTTAGCAGGTACGTTTTCTTTAGATTGGCGTTTAATTGCAGCGGGATCGGTAATTTCGATCGCCCCAATATTGTTGTTTTTCTTATTCATGCAGCGTTACATCGTGCAAACAGAATCAGGTAGCGGCGTAAAGGGATAAATTGTAAAAAGTTCGTAGTGAGGGCTTCAGTCCTCAAAATTAAAGGTGAGAAAGGACTAAAGTCCTTACTACAAACAAATTTTTCTAGGTTCTACTACTTGTAAAAATTGCCAAATAACTCTGTAATTGGCACTTAGCAATTTGGGAGTGATTTCCCGCTTAGATTTTCGATGGCGGACAATTGAGCGCTGATTTGGGATAAGCGATGCGTTTGTGATGGAATTGTTGCCAAACTTGCACGAATATTTCGGCAATTTTGGGCATCTCTTCCCGTTTTAAACCGGAATCTACTAGTTGACAATCTTGCCAACGAGCTTTGAATATTTTATTAACTGTAGATAAAGCTTCTTCGTAAGTAGCATCTTTTAAACTTCGCAAAGCAGCTTCACAAGCATCTGCTAACATGACAATGCCAGTTTCGCGCGATTGAGGAGTTGGCCCATCGTAACGAAATAGATATTCCGGCACTGGTTGCTTGGATTCTTGCTGTGCTTTGTGATGGAAATAAGCAATTAAAATAGTGCCTTGATGTTCGGGAATAAAAGCTTGAATTGCTTTGGGTAAACGATAGCGACGTGCCATGACTAACCCTTCAGTAACGTGCTTTTTAATAATTTCCGCACTTTGATAAGGGTCGTTGATTTCGTCGTGTTTATTAGGGCCACCCATTTGATTTTCAATAAATCCTTGGGGGTCGTGTAGTTTGCCGATATCGTGGTACAAAGTGCCTGTACGAACGAGTTCCACGTTGCAGCACAAAGCTTTGGCGGCGGCTTCTGCTAAGGTGGCTACGAATAAGGTGTGTTGAAAAGTTCCCGGTGCTTCTTCTGCTAAGCGTTTGAGTAGGGGGCGATTGGGATTGGCTAGTTCTGCTAGGCGGATGGGGGTTACTAAGTCGAATAGGTGCTCTAGATAAGGACTTAAGCCTAAGGCGACGACACTCCATGCCAATCCTGTCAAACTGTGGAGGGCAGCGTCTGCTATAACGGTATACCAGATGGAAATGGCAGATGCGCTGAGAATGAGATTGACAGCTAGATAAACAAAACCTTCTGTTAAACCGACTGCTACGCCTAATAGGGCTAGTTCTTCTCGCGATCGCAATCTTTGAGCGATTAAACTAGCGACTAAGCCACCAGCCGCACTTGCCAGTAAATGTTCCCAGCCAATTTCAAAACCGATCGGCAATCCCAACGTTAGCAGTCCCACGACGGTAACGCCCAAAGTCGATCCGTAGAAACTGCCAATCAATAAACCAATGGCGGGCAAGCTGTTATAAGGTAAGCCCAAGCTTACTAATAACGGTGTACTGAGAGTTAAAAGCAATATTAACAGGTGGTCTCTTTGGCGCAGTCTGCGGTAAAAACGCTTTTCCACCAACCAAAAAACGCTAACTGCTCCGCTGACTAGTATTCCACAGCCGATTAAACCTCCCCAGTTAATACCTCGCCGACTTAAACCGAAACGATCTAGTAAAACGAAGTCAGCTTGACTAATTATTTCACCAGCTTTGATGATTACCTCTCCTTGCTGGACTTCTACGTAGACTGGTTGAACTTCTCGTTCGGCTCTTTCTGCTTGTTGTCTGGTTTGAGTGACATCTTCTTTTAAATTTGGTTTGAGAGATGCCATCAAAATTTTACTAGCTAAGGGCTGAGCGGCTTCTGGTATTTCGGCTTTCACCTGCATATTTACCGCTTCTTGTAGCAGCAAGGTGGGAAAACCAGGATGAATGCCTTGGCTGAGAATGCGTTCTGCTAGTTGGTAAATTTTGGTTTGGGTAACTTGCCAATCTGCATCGGAAAGTTGTAGAACGATCGCATCTTGAAAAATATCTAGTTCTGAATATTGCTCGGAAAAAGCTGCTAATGCACGAGCATAAGTCTGGCGAGCCTTTGAAATCTGACTTAGCAGTGCCGACAAACTTTGGGCAGAATTTGAACGGCGATAGGCTTGCAATTGCGCCACCGCTTTCTGTTGCTGGGCAGAAAGCGGAAGTGGAGTAGCGGTAGGAGTGCTTTTACTCTGAAGTGAAGGGGAAGATAAAGCTAAGTCTTTCTTAGATGTAGTAGCGCTTTCGCTCTCCAACATAGATAGAATTGTCCGCCAATCCCATTCCGGACAATCCCGCAGATAGGTTTGGATATCTAAAGATAATATAGAGGTTTTGGTAAATGGAAATGGGCCGGGAAGCTGTCTGGTTTCTTCTATCTGGTCGATATATTGTTTGAGATTATGATAAATTTGCTCGTTGGCTTTCGAGTCGATCGCTAATACTGGGATCAAACCACGACGAACTGCCTTTCGTTGCGCTTCTGTGGTTTTGACATCTTCAACGCGAGTACTGTAAGGTGCGCTAATTGTAGTAGGAGCCGTCGTACCCACATCTAGTTTTGGTTGATTGTAAAGGCGATGGCCCATACTACTGGTGAGAGAAACCACCGCCAGTATCAAAACCAAAGGAGGTCGATAACGCTTACCGCGACGGGAATAGCCTCCGGCAGTGCAGTTAGGCTGCAACGGTTGAGTTTGAAAAAGATTAGTCGCCAACAGCGACCCAGATAATTGCTTTAGCAAAACCCTACCTAAAGATTGATGGATCTTCCCTATTTTTTTAGCAAAGGCTATCCTATTCCCTGTGGTTCGCTGCTGATTGTTTGGCCTGGAAGAATCGATATTCAGATCGCAGCCTTGAGAATTAGATATGCCTAAAGGTAGATGACGCGATATGGGTATGGCACTCTGACGCGATCGGCAAGAGTAATGAAAAATTTTGGGAGGAGCGCTTGCGAATCTGCTTTGGAGACGTTTGACCCAAGCAAATCGCCACCATTGATTCAGCCTCTGTGTCAACAAGGTCAGAGTTTTCATGTATGTAGAAGCAGTGACACCCTAAACTCAATGAAAAAAGCACAGAGGGTGACCTCAGGCGTCAATTATAGTGATCCCCTGGGAAAAATAAGCTCTACCAATAGTGGGATCATCAATTAGTAGAAATTTTAAAAAGCCTTGAAAATAGGCGATCCCAAGGTTTGTTGTTTTTTTGAACCGGATTAGTCATTGACTCGGCTAGCAAAGTTTAGTTTGCCGATCGACTAGACCCTACTCTATAAAGCATAGCTTGTTAGCGTCAAGCGCGGGGGATCGCGAGGCCAAAGGGTTAGGGAAGAGGAAAGAAGGCAGGGGGAAAAAGGAAAAGAATCTTATTTTCTACCTTAAATACCAATGCCCCATGCCCTATGCCCAATTTTCTTTTCCTTTCCCAGTCAGATGTATAGCAGAACTAAGCTTAATTTTTATTAAAGGAATTCGCCAAGGAAATCATAAGGGTCTTCTTCCCAACAGGGATCGGGCCATAACATAAGCAAATAACTAGCGATCTCAGTCTCGATGCGATCGCCATTTTCGCCATCAAACAAGGCTGCTAGCGCTTGCAAATCGCGTTCTCTCAACGCCTTTAATGGCGAGGCATAGCTACTCTGACTCCTAGACTGTTCCGTACTGAGTCGGTCAGTTGTTGGCTGCTTTGTTCGTTTAACTCGTGGGAAACGAGACACTCTGGCAGTTTCAGAAGCAGCTACCTTTTCGCTAAAACGAACTAACTCTGCCAGAGCAAGGGCACCCTCGTCAGGAGATTGGGAAATTAACATTTTTCGAGCTCTCTGGTCTGGGGATCGGCTTCTCCCGCTAAAACTTCTTTTGCTCTAATATCATGCGAACATCGGCACCCTGATGTCGATCGTTAAAGCAAATTTTACCAGACTCTAAAAATCAGAACTGTTCTGATTCTGGTGCGGGAGCGCCAAGTCCAGGTTGACTGAAAAAGCGGTTTTTATCAGAGTCAGTTTGATATAAGCATTCGATTTGTGGTGAATTCTCTAGCTGATTGGTGTAGCCAAAAGTGTTCATCCGGTTTTTGCACTGGCGTACCTGATCGGAATTGATTAGTTTTCTGTTTTCGAGAATTGCCCAGTTGTTGCTTCGCAGCACGCATCCCGGTTTTACGCTTGGTTGAGCTACGTAAACGGTAAAGGGATTTAAAGTTACAAAAACGCGGGTATCGGTGACAATGGCGCTAGCCCCATACTGAGCGCAAATGTCCGGATTGGGAGCGCTGCGATCGATCACTTCGCGGGACGCTACATTGGCCGGATCTGTACTGGCATTCGAGCTAAAAATAATGCCTACCCCGATTCCCAGAATGAAAACGCCGCAAATAATTGCGATCGAAGTAGAGTTAAAGAGGCCAGAAGAATTAGAGGTGGCAGACCTGGAGGATCTACGAGTCATGGTTGTTTTATCAATTTCACCAGAGTTAAAAAGGAGCAGGTGTAAGTTCTCCTGTTCCCAGTATGCCGTTAATTTTTAAGTATTTTGCAGTCGCTGGCTAAGCTATCTCCTCAAAGGGTAACTTGTAGCTATTTTAACTAACCAACTAAACTAACAACTCAAGTCGCCAGTTATAAAAATTGAGTCGGGAGGGACTAGGGGCTAGGGGCTAGGAAAAACAGGGAAAAGTTTTGATAGATAGTGAATCATTCTTTCATCTCACTAGCCCTGCCCATGACCTACGACCAACTACCATCACAAACCTTATAACTAGCAACTTACGTTAACACTATAGTTGAGCCTTTCAAACTTAGAGCAGAGTACCCCATCTTAGCCTTACAGCCTCGTTTCAGTATGAGCGCCACTCCTAATTTAAAATTTCAATATGATTTAATAATTCATTAGACATCTCCAAACATTAAACGTGCATCGCCTAGCACGCTTGTAGAGACTTTTCATGAAACGTTTCTACAATATTTTTTAAAGGTGTCTATTTGCTATTGATAATTAACTGAAAAACAATGTCTAATTATCCTCTCGTCAGTCTCTGCATTCCCGTATATAATGGCGCTGAATTTATTCCATCTCTTTTAAATAACATCCAACAAATTACTTATCCAAATTTAGAAATCATTATTTCTGATGATAACTCTCAAGATAATACGCTCAACTTACTACGTGCCGCTCAACTCAAAAATTGTCAAATATTTACTCATCATAGATATGGTTTAGTACCAAATTGGAATTATTGCATCGCCCAAGCCAAAGGTAAATACATTAAATTTTTATTTCAAGATGATATCCTATCACCAGACTGTATCGGTAAAATGGTCGGCGTAGCAGAACAGGATGAAGAAATTGGATTAGTTTTTAGTCCTCGTAATTTAGTTTACGAACTCCCTGTCGATCTAAACTTCTTACGAGGTATGGAAGATTTGCACAAACATTGGGCTAAAATCCAACCCATTCAATCAGGGTTAAATTTACTAAAAGACCGTAACTTTTTCAAACCACCCTACAACAAGATTGGTGAACCTACTAACGTTCTCGTTCGTCGGGAAGTCTTTACAAGAGTTGGTTTGTTCGATCCGACTTTTCAGCAGTTGGCTGACTTAGAGATGTGGCTGAGAATTATGTCTTACCATAAAATCGCCTTTATTGAAGAAAGATTAGCTTCATTTCGCATTCATCCCAAGCAGGCAACTAGCGATAACCTGAACCGAGATAAAATTGAAACTTTGTTTGAGATTTATAAAGTATGGTTAAAAATCATTTTTAACAAAAGTTATCAAATTATTCCTAGAGATATGCGTCAAAAAATGCAACAAGAGCTAGTAAAAATTCTCTTAATTAAAGGAATCAAAAGCATCATATTATTGAGATGGTATCAAGCGCAAAAAGTGAGGGTTCTGCTCAACGAAGCTCTCAAGTCCCTACCCGAACCATCTGTTAATCAGCTACCCAGCTAAATAGCAGCTAAATAGCAAAGTTAGGTTAGGACAATGTTAAATTGAAGTACTCATTCGCTTTTTGTTTACCATATGATGCCATTTTTGGCAATTCGATGAAAGTAAATAGGAAAAAATTTTATGGCAGAACATACCAACATTCGCAAGCTGCTGTCAGATCCCAGTCTGGGACTGTTACCTCATATCGACAAATCTCTCAATGAGATTCAAGATAATTTTGGAGATAAGCAAGAAATTTTCAACTTACATCCTTACGATGTAAACTTTGGTGAGTGTCAAACTCACGTGACACCTAATGATGTCAAACCGATCGTTACTCAAATAGTTTCCATCGGCTTTCCCCTAACGGGACTAGTTAAAAATAAGGTTGAGCTTTTAATATTAGCGGCAGAGTTTCAAAATGCGATCGATGCTGGGATTATCGACTGGAGTACCCGCGAACGGAGCCAGTACGATAATAAACCATTGAGGCGACCAGTTAGCACGATTACGGGTAAATTAGATTATGAAGTATTGTCTGAACCTGCTAACTCATGTCGGATGACGATTTATAGAGAATTTGAATTAACTTACGCCGCCACCATTTAATCTAATTGTCATTGGTCATCGGTCATTTGTCATTAGTTTTTAATAAGTTTGTATTAGGATGTAGAAGTGACTGATGACCAATTATTTATGCTGAATTTATTCACTATTTAAATATTACTATGCGTAGGTTTTCCAAATTACCGATTTATCTGGCTACTTTAAGTGTTTTTCTATTATTTTTATTGCTGTCCCAGCAATTAGCGGCGCAACAATGGCGTCCGGTAAGAGGTGGCATCGCTTTCGGGATCAGCGGGATGGCTTTAGTCGAACAAAAACCTGATTCTTTAGATTTGCTGGTCGTCCATGACAATAAAGAAAAAAATCAAGCCCGGTTCGCTATTCTCAGTATGATGGGAAATAATCAACCGCAATATTTACCTTTACAATGGCCGAATAATATAGATTTACCTGTTGATTTAGAAGCTTTAACAGCAGTTACCGAGCGCGGAAATTTGTCTTTTATGGCACTCAGTAGCACGGGTAAGATTTATCATCTAAATTTGGATAAATCTGCTAAAAATTTAGCTATTATCAAAGTATTCAGTTTGCCGAATATTACATCAAAAAGTAATCTTGAAGGCTTCGGTTTACAGGAAATAGATAACCAATTACTAGTGGTTTGGGCGCATCGGGGTGAAGGTGAAGACCCGGCAAATATTTACTGGGGAACCTTAGATTTAAGTAACTATAAAATTGAGCCGAAAGGTTCGACTATTTTCCAAGTACCTTGGCCTAATTCTCAACAAGTTCGTCATATTTCTGACTTAAAGATAGATAAAGCTGGAGTACTTTTTATTTCTTCAGCTACCGATCCGGGTAATGATGGGCCATTTAACTCTGCCGTATATGTAGCAGGTACATTTAATGTTTGTGGCGATCGCATCGCATTTCGTAAAAATCCCGAACTGGTGAGTCTCGCTCGATACGAATATCACAAAATTGAAGGAATAGAACTAGTACCGGGTGTAGCGGGTGGTTTGATAGTAGGTACAGATGATGAAAATATGGGATCTTTTATATACATTAGTGATTAAATTACCTGTTTTTTCAGATGAATACTAAATATCCATCCCCTGTAGATAAGTTGTTAACCTTTGGCGATTGTCGGGAAAATATTAAGTGGCCTAATTATTTGGGCAGTTTCATCTAATTTAAAAAGGGAAGATAAAGGGTTTGCACTGACTGATAGAATTGCACAGAACAAGTCTAAGACTAAGAGCAAGAAAAACAAAAAGAAGTAATCTTACTGGGAATGGGGAATTGGGCATCAGGAATAACAGAATTATGTTTTAGGAAGCATTCTAAATGCTGACTTTTGACTCCTAAAAAACCCTATTTTTTGTCCCGATGCCAGTTTGATTACCTTTTTTTGGCTGCTACATTCTAGACGTTAAACCTAAACAACATTACGTCTCCTTCTTGCACGACGTACTCTTTTCCTTCGCTGCGAACTAAACCTTTTTCTTTGGCACCATTCATAGAACCAGTATTTACTAAATCTTGATAAGCTACTGTCTCAGCGCGAATAAATCCCCGTTCAAAATCGGTGTGAATGACGCCAGCAGCTTGGGGTGCGGACATTCCGATTTTGATCGTCCAAGCGCGGGTTTCTTTTGGCCCGGTGGTGAAGTAAGTTCGCAAACCTAGAAGTTCATAAGTGGCACGAATTAGAGATTTCAAGCCGCCTTCTTCGACGCCTAAGGATGCTAAAAATTCGGCTCTTTCTTCTTCTGGTAATTCGATTAATTCCGATTCTACTTGTGCGGATACAACGACTACTTGGGCATTTTCCAGAGCAGCTAGTTCTCGCACTTTTTCGACAAATTGATTGCCAGTTGCCAAGTCATCTTCGGATACGTTGGCTGCGTAAATAATTGGCTTGTTACTGAGTAAACCCAAACCTTTAATTGATTCGACTTCTTCTTCTGTTAATGTGGCTTGTCGGGCTGGGTTGCCTTCATTTAAAACAGCGCTGATTTTTTCTAATGCTGATAGTTCGATTTGGGCTTCTTTGCTGGTGCGAGCTAGTTTGCGGGTGCGATCGATCTTTCGCTCTACTTGGGCTAAATCGGCCAAACCCAATTCTAGATTGATGATTTCGATATCTCGCAGGGGATCGACAGAACCCGCAACGTGGATGATGTCATCATCTTCAAAACAACGGACGACGTGAACTATAGCATCCACTTCGCGAATATGGGACAAAAATTGATTGCCCAGCCCTTCCCCTTGACTAGCACCTTTCACCAAACCCGCAATATCCACGAATTCGACGCGGGCAGGTACGATTTGGGCGGAGTCGGACATTTTTGCCAGAACGTTTAACCGCTCGTCCGGTACTGCCACTACGCCGACATTGGGTTCGATCGTACAAAATGGAAAATTGGCAGCTTGGGCTTTGGCGTTAGCAACCAAGGCGTTGAAGAGGGTAGATTTGCCAACGTTAGGAAGTCCAACAATTCCGGCTCTTAGCATCGTAGTTTAGAGGTAAAAACTGGGTAAAATCAACTTGACTATCGGTTAGGGAACCGTTTGGGGGATCGGCCCTGGAACCGGCTGGGGTATCGGCGCGGGTACTGGCTCTGGCACTGGCCCGGGAATGGGTTCTGGTGCGGGAGCGGGAACCGGCTGAGGGATCGGCCCTGGCACTGGTTCTGGGGTCGGGGGTTGCGGTACGGGGTTGGGAATATCTGGTTGGGGAAAAGGGTTAGGAGTAGGATTAATCATCGGAACGGTCTTTGCATTACTCAACCCTATCAAAATAGGTAAGAACCGCTCAAATGACATCTCTCTGAGTGTCTAAGTCCAAACAGGATTCCGAATTTATTACTGTAGCAGGTTTGGCGACAATTGGAACTGAGGAAAAGAAATTCTTTTAATATCAATGATGTTTGAAGACAGAATATTAAGACGAAAATCTAGGTAGCTATATGTTGCGGTTCTTTAGCTGGTAAGGCTCGGCTATTAACTCGGTCAAAAATCTCGAAAAGTAAAAAATCGCTCGAAAATGCCCGTTGATTGCGAGATGCACCTGATTGAGTGGCGATGAGCTTTTTGTGACTTACGCTAATTTGAAGTTAGCCATTTATCGTGCTTGGGTATTTAATGCAGCGTAATTAATGAGCGAGGTTGAGGCTAATTGTCGATCGCAACTCTTGATACTTAAATGCTTTAGCATAGTCTCCCATTGCATAACAAGCTACTTTCAAGCTACCCAAGGCTTGCTGTTCGATGCGACAGTCTTCTAGTTGACGGGCAA
Organism: Leptolyngbyaceae cyanobacterium; assembly: GCA_036703985.1. Lineage (GTDB taxonomy): Bacteria > Cyanobacteriota > Cyanobacteriia > Cyanobacteriales > Aerosakkonemataceae > DATNQN01. Next base: position 70,341 of record DATNQN010000022.1, on the reverse strand, counting down.
TCGTCAAACGCTTTTCGTAACATTGGATAGCTTGCTCGAAGTTTCCAATTGCTTCATATGCTACTCCCAAACTACCCAGCGCTTGTTCTTCTACCCGCAAATCTCCGGTTTCTTGCGCTAGATCTAACCGTTGCTGGTAATATTCGATCGCTTGGGAATAGTTGCCCAAAGCATAGCAAGCGCTGCCCAAGTTTCTCAACACTTGCCCTTCCCCGCGAAAGTCTTGCAAATCTCGCGCCAAAGCCAAACGCTGTTGGTAATATTCGATCGCTTGAGGGTATTCTCCCAAAGCATAAAAAGCATTACCCAAGTTTCTCAGTACTTGTCCTTCGCCTTTGCGGTCTTGCAATCTCTGCATCAAGGTCAGACTTTGTTGCTGGTAGTCAATAGCTTTGGCATAATCTCCCAATGCTTTATAAGCAAGCCCCAGGTTATTCAGCGCCGCTACTTCTCCCCGACCATCTTGGATTTCCTTAGCAATTTGCAAACTTTGTTGCTGGTATTCAATTGCTTTCGGATGATTTTCTAAGTGACGGTAAGCATTGCCGAGATTTCCCAGTGCCAATCCTTGGGCGCGACGGTCTTGAGTTTGTTTGGCAATTTCTAACCATTGTTGGTAATAATTAATTGCTTTGGGATAATCACCCAAGGCATAATAAGCATTACCCAAATTTCCCAGTACTTTGCCTTTTCCCTGGCAGTCTTCTAAATCCTGGTAGATGGAAAGTGCTTGCAGAAAAAACTGCACTGCTGGTTTAAATTGGCTACTCTGATGTTGTTCGATTCCACGATCTAAAAGTTGGTTAGCTTGAGCGAGTTTGAGATTGCTTTCTGTCTCGCCCATTGACTTGTTAGCAGAATCTACCTCCAGAGGGTGGGCAATTGTGGTATTTTCGTTAATGTTGATGCCTTTGGTCAGGCTGCGGTCTGGTTGATGACCCTGACTATTCATCGCTGCTACCTCTCTATAAACTCCCTATCCTGGCAGTATCCACATCTTTAGGGTTGAGGTGCATGACCTGGATCACTAAAGAATTGTTAATTTGGCAGATTTCCAGGAAAATATAAGCTCTTTGTTGTATTATTCCCAGGTCGATCGCTTTTCTTGGCAGTGAGTAGGCAGGAAACTCCCCAATCGGAAGCACAAGGGAAGAGACGTTAGCTAAATTTACTTTTCGTTACATACTTGGGTTGACTTACACGCTTTATACTTAAGATTGTTTTAGAGATATTTTTAAATAAATATTTTTGCCAAATTTTGTTGAATAATTTCTGATTTTTTCCAATTGAATTAATGTTATTTGAATGTAGTTAAACAGAGTCATCATTAATTATAAATAACTTAACAAATAAATAAAAAGATAGTTAAATTAACTCAAACATAATTAAAAGCTTATATAACATTTTGGATAGATAGTTAATAAAACAGATTTATTATGATTACTCTCAATCCGGAGAGGTCTGTTTTGAAAGGGTAGTATTATCTATCCCATCTAATTTGAAGCAGCCTAACGGAATTAAAACTCTGCCAAGCGTTCCGATCGTGGGAACGCTTTTTTTGTAAAAAGTCGATCGAAATAATATATGAACATCGAAAAAAATATTTTTAGGGAGCGGTCATTTTGTTTAAATTTAGTAGCAACTATAGGCTGGTTGGGCGGCTGCATATTATTAGCCAGCCCAATTTCCGATCCCCGACTTCCCCAGATCGGTAATCGTAGAATAGCTGGTAAGGAAAAATCAGAACAAAATCATTTCTTTTCAGTGCCTAGCGAATTTCAAGGTAAAGTTATTCGGCAAGTCAATTTAAATGATTCGAGGAAAGTAATCGCCTTAACTTTCGATGATGGCCCTTGGCTGCTCACTACCCCGCAAGTGCTGGCAATTCTCAAAGAAAACAATATTAAGGCAACTTTTTTTTGGATCGGACAACACCTGAAAAGCTATCCTGTAGTGGCGCGGCAGGTAGTAGCAGAAGGTCACGCCATTGGTAACCATACGTGGCATCACTGGTATTCTCATCTGAATCGGGCTGTTGCGGCGGCTGAAATTGAGAAGACTTCGGATTTGATTTACCAGACTACAAATGTTAAGACATTTCTTTTTCGTCCGCCCGGTGGCATCCTGAATAATGGGGTGGCAGCTTATGCTAGGCATCAACATTATGCAACGATCCTTTGGTCGGTCGATCCCAGAGAAAACGATCGCAAATTATCGGCTTCTGATTTGGTTGAAAATGCGACTCGGGCTGCCCGACCAGGCGGGATTATCTTGCTGCACGACTTGCATCCAAAAACGGTGGAGGCTTTACCCCAGATCGTTGCAGAACTGAAAAAGCAAGGATATCAATTCGTGACGGTGCCTGAATTGTTGGAAATGCAAGCGATCGCAGACCGATCGCCAGCTGAAACTGGAAAGGATAAATTAAAATTTAAGTAATTACACGGTAGATATTTTTATATCAATGCACATTCAAGATATGCGATCGCATTAACTCATTATTGACAATTTTACGTCCATTAAAATACTGAAAATATGTTATTTACGATACTTTTATTGATGATTTTTCTAGGTTTGTAGATTATAACAAATTTCTAATTAAATTACTAGTTAAGCAATTAAAATATTGCTTAACTTGCTTTTAACCAATAACTAAAAACAAAGAAATGTTGTTTATAAATTTTAGTAACGCTTTTTGTTGCATTAGCATTCAAATTTTGTAATCTAGTATTAGCACGGGGTGAAAAGGAACCGTGCAGAACAAGGAGATAAAAAACCATGTTGGAGCAATGGAAAGGTTTTGTTCCCGGAAAATGGACGCAAGAAATTAATGTTAGAGATTTTATCCAAAAGAATTACACTCCCTATGCAGGAGACGAATCTTTTTTAGTTAGTCCAACGGAACAAACCTATAAGCTCTGGAATCAAGTTCTAGAATTGATGAAACAAGAGCGAGAAAAAGGCGTTTTAGATGTCGATACTAAGGTAGGTTCGAGTATCACTTCACACGCGCCCGGTTACATCGATCGAGAACTAGAAAAAATTGTCGGATTGCAAACAGATAAACCACTCAAACGAGCTATCATGCCCTACGGCGGTATCCGCGTGGTAAAAGCTGGTTTGGAAGCTTATGGTTATCAATTAGATCCGGAAACGGAAGAAATTTTTACTAAATATCGCAAAACTCATAACGATGGAGTTTTCGATGCTTATACCCGTGAAATGAAGCTGGCTCGGCACTCCGGCATTATTACTGGATTACCTGATGCCTACGGTCGCGGTCGGATTATCGGTGATTATCGACGAGTTGCTTTATACGGGATTGATAGATTAGTAGAAGATAAAAAAGAGCAACTCAAACAACTGGAACTGGATTCAATTGTCGAGCCAGTTATCCAGCAAAGGGAAGAGATTTCCGAACAAATTCGGGCGCTAAAAGAACTAAAAGAAATGGCAGCTAGCTATGGCTTCGATCTCAGCCGACCTGCTGCTAATTCTAAAGAAGCCGTGCAATGGACTTACTTTGCTTATCTAGCTGCTGTGAAAGAACAAAACGGCGCAGCAATGTCCTTGGGACGAGTTTCGACTTTCTTAGATATTTACTTTGAACGCGATTTGCAAAATGGCGATGTGACGGAAGTAGAATTGCAAGAAATCATCGACCATTTCGTGATGAAATTACGCATGGTCCGATTCCTCAGAACACCAGATTACAATCAATTGTTCTCAGGCGATCCTACTTGGGTAACCGAAGCGATCGCAGGTGTAGGTGAAGATGGTCGCCCTCTGGTTTCTAAGAGTAGCTTCCGTTTCTTGCACACTTTATATAATTTAGGGCCGGCACCAGAACCAAACCTAACAGTATTGTGGTCGGAAAGATTGCCGGAAAACTTCAAACGTTATTGTGCGAAAGTTTCGACAGCTACTAGTTCGATTCAATACGAAAATGACGATTTGATGCGGCCAACTTTTGGCGACGATTACGGAATTGCTTGCTGCGTTTCAGCAATGCGAATTGGCAAGCATATGCAATTCTTCGGTGCACGGGCTAATTTAGCGAAAGCGTTGCTGTATGCGATTAACGGCGGTAAGGACGAAAACTCCGGCGATCAAATCGCGCCAGAATTTGCATCAGTTACTTCTGAATATCTCAATTATGAAGAAGTAAAAGCGAAGTACGATCGCTTAGTGGAATGGTTGGCTAAACTCTACGTCAATACCTTGAACACCATCCACTATATGCACGATAAATACTGTTACGAACGCATCGAAATGGCGTTGCATGACAGGGATGTTTTGCGGACTCTCGCTTGTGGCGTAGCAGGTTTATCTGTGGTAGCAGATGCTTTCTCGGCGATGAAGTATGCCAAAGTAAAAGTCCTGCGGAATCAAAGCGGTTTGGCAGTAGATTATCAAATCGAAGGTGATTTCCCGAAATATGGAAATAACGACGATCGAGTTGATGGAATTGCTGTCAATTTAGTCAAGGATTTCATGAACTGCATTCGCAAACACAAAACATATCGCAATGCAGTACCAACTCAGTCAGTGTTGACGATTACTTCTAACGTGGTTTACGGTAAGAAAACCGGTAGCACTCCCGATGGACGAAAAGCAGGCGAACCCTTTGCACCTGGGGCAAATCCAATGCACGGGCGGGATACCAACGGCGCGATCGCAGCACTCTCCTCAGTTGCTAAACTCCCTTACGAACACGCTTTGGATGGTATTTCTTACACATTCTCGATCGTACCGAAAGCACTAGGTAAAACCGAACCAGACCGGGCGAACAACCTAGCGGGAATGTTGGATGGTTTCTTCCACGATGGTGGACATCATATCAACGTGAACGTATTCGATCGCGAAACCTTGCTAGAAGCAATGGATCATCCGGAGAAATATCCCCAACTCACCATTCGGGTATCGGGATATGCAGTTAACTTCATCAAGTTAACTCGCGAACAACAACTCGACGTGGTGAAGAGAACATTCCACGATCGCATCTAATTAGGGACTAGAAACTAGCTACTAGTAATTCAGCTAACTAGTTTTGACGGATTCAAGAAACCCGGTTTTTTAGAAAAACCGGGTTTCTGGTAAACGCTAGACAATCTAAATTAATTTGGCTTTTCATCTAACTTTTTTCAAACGACTTTAAGGATTTTCAATGTCAATTTCACAACCTGTTGACCAAAAAATTAATGCTTCGCAATCTTCTCAAGATGTTATTGGAAAAATTCACTCGATCGAAACCTGCGGCACAGTAGATGGCCCGGGCATCCGGTTTGTCGTTTTTACCCAAGGTTGTCCTTTACGCTGTCTTTATTGCCACAATCCCGACTGTCGTAATTTAACAGAAGGTAAACAAGTTAGCGTAGATGAGTTAATCGAAAATATTCAAAGATATAAATCTTATATGCGCTTTTCTGGTGGTGGCGTAACTGTCAGCGGCGGAGAACCTTTAATGCAGCCTCAATTTGTCAGAGAAATCTTCAAACGCTGTCAAAAATTGGGTATTCATACAGCACTCGATACTTCTGGCTATGTTGATTTAGAAGCGGCAAAACCAGTGTTAGAGTATACAGATCTAGTACTGTTAGATATCAAATCTTTCAATCCTGAAGTTTATCTAAAAGTTACCCACGTTTCCCTGGAACCAACCTTAAAATTAGCTAGATATTTGAGCGAAATTAAAAAACCTACTTGGATTCGGTTCGTATTAGTACCCGATCTAACCGATGAACCAGCTAATGTAGAAGGATTGGCTAACTTTATCTCTACTTTGGGAAATGTGGAAAAAGTGGAAGTGATGCCTTTTCATAAAATGGGCGAATACAAGTGGGAACAGCTGGGTTTGGAATATCAATTAAAGGATACTCAACCGCCAACACCAGAAGTATTGCAGCGCACGTTGGATATTTTTAAGAAACACGGTTTAGTAGTTGTTTCTTAAAGGTTTGTAGTAAGGACTTCAGTCCTTTGATTTTGAGGACTAAAGTCCTCACTACGAACGTAAGCTAGAAAACAAACTCAACATAAATCTTAAATTTTCCTGAATATCATTTTGGCTACTCACTATATATAAGACGGAAAACCGTATACCACTTTCGGAATAGTAAGTTATACTTAAAGGTATGGAGGATAGGAACCTAAAAAACACTTCAGTAAATAGTTATTCAGCTAGTTTCTCTGGGTAAACTATAACAAGATGGAGACAGTAGCAGTCATCTAAAAAATAAAAAAACTCTATCAATTTCCATCTTCAACCAGCTTGTAGCCAGCATATTCTGGTTACCGAACCTATCTCTATCACGCACACCAATAAGACCGAGATCCTAAAGGAAATGGTCATGACAGTAACAAACATCACAGAATTGGAAGCACTCCTTCAACGAGTCAAGGCTGCACAAGAAAAATACGCTACTTACAGCCAAGAACAAGTTGATAAAATCTTCAAAAAAGCAGCCCTAGCAGCTAATGCTTCCAGAATTCCATTAGCAAAAATGGCAGTCGCCGAAACCGGAATGGGAGTGGTAGAAGATAAGGTGATTAAAAACCACTTCGCTTCCGAAATCATCTACAACAAATATAAGCAAGAAAAAACTTGCGGCGTTATTGAAGAAGATAAAACATTTGGGATGCAGAAAATTGCCGAACCTGTTGGTATTTTAGCAGGAATCGTACCGACAACAAACCCCACTTCTACGGCAATTTTTAAAGCTTTGTTAGCCCTGAAAACCCGCAACGCCATTATCTTTTCTCCTCACCCACGGGCGAAGAAATGCACGATCGAAGCAGCAAAAATCGTGCTACAAGCTGCCGTTGAAGCTGGCGCACCAGAAGATATTATCGGTTGGATTGACGAACCTACAGTGCCACTTTCGCAAGCTTTGATGCAACACCATCATGTCAAGCTAATTCTGGCTACAGGTGGCCCTGGCATGGTGAAAGCTGCCTATTCTTCGGGACACCCATCATTAGGAGTAGGTGCTGGTAATACGCCAGCAGTAATTGATGAAACTGCCCATATTAAAATGGCGGTATCTTCAATTTTGTTGAGTAAAACTTTCGACAACGGCATGATTTGTGCTAGCGAACAATCTGTAGTTGTGGTAGATAAAGTTTACGATGCGGTAAGAGAAGAATTTATCGATCGCGGTGCTTATTTCCTCACTCCAGAAGAACGGGAAAAATTAGCTGGCAAGATCATCATTAACGGTCGTTTGAATGCCGATATCGTCGGACAATCAGTAGAAACTTTAGCTAACCTCGCTGGTATTACGATCCCTCCCGGAACTAGAGTTTTGATTGGGGAAGTGGAAGAAGTTAGCGCAAACGAACCTTTCGCTTACGAAAAACTATCGCCCATCTTAGCAATGTACCGGGCGAAAGACTTCCAAGAAGCAGTAGAAAAAGCCGATGCGTTGATTGACTTTGGCGGTCACGGTCACACATCTGTATTGTATACAGCGCCTGCCAATCACGAACACATCAATTTCTTTGAATCGAAGATGGAAACAGCACGGGTGCTGATTAATACGCCATCTTCTCAAGGTGCGATCGGTGATTTGTACAACTTCCGTTTAGATCCATCTTTAACCCTTGGTTGCGGTAGCTGGGGAGATAATTCGGTATCGGAAAACGTTGGCCCTCAGCACTTATTAAATATCAAAACCGTGACCGAACGGCGGGAAAATATGCTGTGGTTCCGCATCCCGCCCAAAGTATACTTTAAGTACGGTTGCTTGCCAGTTGCTTTGCAGGAATTGAAAGGTAAACAACGGGCATTTATCATCACTGATAAACCGCTTTATGACTTGGGAGTAACGGAAAAAGTAACCGAAACTCTGGAAGAAATTGGCGTCAAATCGCAAGTTTTCTTTGATGTAGAACCCGATCCTTCCCTCACTACTGTCAACAAAGGATTGGCAGAAATGAGGATATTTAATCCTGACGTAATCATCGCCATTGGTGGTGGTTCGCCGATGGATGCTGCCAAAGTAATGTGGTTGATGTACGAACATCCAGAAACCGAATTTGAAGGTTTGGCAACTCGGTTTATGGATATTCGGAAGCGGGTTTACGAATTACCGCCTTTGGGAAGTAAAGCAATTATGGTGGCAATTCCTACCACGTCGGGAACTGGTTCTGAGGTGACGCCGTTTGCGGTGGTAACGGACGATCGCACTGGCATTAAGTACCCCTTGGCAGACTACGCGCTAACACCAAATATGGCGATCGTAGACCCCGAATTAGTGATGAATATGCCGAAGAAGCTGACAGCTTACGGCGGTATCGATGCACTAACTCACGCCTTAGAAGCTTACGTTTCTGTATTAGCTTCTGAGTTCACCAACGGATTAGCATTAGAAGCTATTCGCTTGTTGATGAAATATCTGCCTTCTGCTTATAAGAATGGCGCTAACGATCCGAAGGCGCGGGAAAAAGTTCACTATGCTGCTACGATTGCTGGGATGGCATTTGCTAACGCCTTCCTGGGAATTTGTCACTCGATGGCACATAAATTGGGTTCGACTTTCCATGTTCCCCACGGTTTAGCAAATGCGCTGATGATTTCTCACGTCATCCGCTACAACGCTACCGATGTACCCTTCAAGCAAGCGATTTTCCCGCAGTACAAATATCCTAATGCCAAATGGCGTTATGCCCGGATTGCCGATTACTTAGGTTTGGGTGGCAATACGGAAGACGAAAAAGTGGAAAAATTGGTGGAAGCGATCGAAAATCTGAAGCGAGAGATCGATATTCCGCTGACGATTAAGGAAGTGCTGCCAACAGAAGAAAAAGCTTTCTACGAACAAGTAGAAGATATGGCAGATCAAGCTTTCGACGATCAATGTACTGGTGCTAATCCTCGTTATCCGCTGATTCGCGATTTGAAAGAATTGTACACTTTGGCTTTCTGCGGTTGTCAAGTTGGTGCAACTTTGTATCATCAAGAAGAACCAGTGGTGGCAGATAACGGTAATGGTAAAGATGATGATGAAATAACTTTACCTCCGCTATTAACCGTGTAAGTTTTGAGTTTGATGGCTGTTCATAGGTAGATATTTTCTAGGTGGGCAATTGCCCACCTTTTTTTCTCAAATATGTATCAATACTGCTCGGTTAAGAGTAGTGGCGAAGCATTCGGGCGACAATTTATGGCTCGAACCTTATATTTTCTGTCCGAATGCTTCGCCCCTACAAAGGCAAAAAATGCTTAACCGAGCAGTATTGAAATATGTATTAGTAACGGACATACACTGCTTGGCAAATAAATGCAATATCTAGAAACCCGGTTTCTTGAATAAACCGGGTTTCTATTCCTTAATTTATAAGGGCTGATATCAATTTTTTATGAGGCTGTATAGAATTAGATCCCCCCTTAATAAGGGAGGAACCAGAAAACATATATCAAAGTCCCCCTTTTTAAGGGGGATTCAAGGAGGATCGATATATGTGCAACTTCACATTAAATTGGTATGAGTCAAATAATTACCAGAAAAATTATTATCATATATAATTCTTATGTAAGAATGATTGTTTAGTTTTATACTGCACCAATTTGGCATCTCTGTCCAAAGAGGTAAAAAAAAATAATTAATTTTTTTAATTCAAACCATACTTGACAATATATGTAAAAATTGCATAGCATCCAAAAATAACTCTTTTTTAGTAAACCTGTTTAAGCCAATAAAAAAGTTCTTCTTTTTTGATGGGGCTTATTCTCTAAATTTGGGGTTTCACTGACCGATATTTTTGAATACTACTGAGGCGATCGCATTAATAAAAATGAATCAAAGCACCGTTCTCGATCTAGCTCGATTGACTACTTCTACACGGGAAAAAATTTGTCAAATTTGGGGAGAAACTTACGATCCGGAACGCTGGAACGACTGGCGCTGGCAAATGCGGCATCGACTCAGCAAACTAGAACATTTTCAAGATTTCCTCCATCTGAGTGCCACAGAAAAAAGAGGGTTGTCGATCGCGCCAGAAAAGTTTGCCGTCGCGGTGACTCCTCACTTCGCATCCTTACTAGATCCTAACGATTCCTCCTGTCCGTTGCGGTTGCAGGTGATCCCGCGACAGGAAGAACTGGTAACGGATGCCGCAGACATGGTAGATCCTTGCGGGGAGGATGACGATAGCGTAGTGCCGGGGTTAGTACACCGCTATCCCGATCGCGTATTATTGCTAGCTTTAGATAGTTGTGCTGCTTACTGCCGTTACTGTACTCGATCGCGTTTAGTCAGCCAAGGGGAAATGTACCCGATGACACGGCGTTTAGATGCGATCGTCGCTTACTTGGAAGAACACACCGAAGTCCGCGACGTGCTGATTTCCGGCGGCGACCCCTTGCTGATGTCCGATGAACCTTTAGATAACTTACTGGCGCGGTTGCGTGCGATTCCTCACATCGAATTCGTGCGGATCGGTTCTCGCGTACCCGGTTTCTTACCACAACGAATTACTCCGGAATTAGTTGCCATACTTCGCAAGCATCGCGTGTGGTTATCGTTGCATTTCTGTCACGTGCGGGAACTCACGCCGGAAGTTGCACGAGCGTGCGATTTGCTAGCTGATGGCGGTATTCCGTTGGGCAGTCAAACCGTTCTGCTCAAAGGCGTTAACGATTCCGAACAAGCACTCAAGGATCTATTTCACGGTTTGCTTAAACTGCGCGTGCGACCCTATTACCTCTATCAATGCGATCCGGTAGTCGGTACTGCACATTTACGGACGAGCGTGCAAACGGGTATCGATTTGATCTCCCAACTGCGGGGTCACACTACCGGGTATGCCGTGCCAACCTACGTGATCGATGCTCCTGGCGGTGGTGGCAAAGTGCCAATTCAAGCCGACACTTTAGTAACCTACGAGAACGGTCAAGCCGTGGTGCGTAACTGGGAAGGCAAACAGTACACTTATGTAGATCCAGTAAAGTAAGGCTGAGTTTATGGGGCTATTTGTCGGTTTGTGTTACGACTTGAAGGATGACTATCTCAAAAGTGGTTTTAGTATTACTGATGTGATGGAATTCGATGATGAAGAAACCATCATCGGGTTAGAAAATGCGCTAATGAGTTTGGGTCACGAAGTCGAACGAATCGGCAATGGCAGAGAACTTGCGCTGAGGTTAGCAAAAGGCGATCGCTGGGATTTGATTTTTAACATTGCGGAGGGGCTAAAAGGTCGCTCTCGCGAAGCGCAAGTTCCGGCGATTTGCGAATTATTCGAGCAACCTCATACTTTTGCCGATCCGCTTACCTGCGCTCTCACCTTGGATAAACCCCTTGCCAAACGGGTGGTGCGAGATTTCGGTTTACCGACAGCACCCTTTGCGGTGGTGAATAGCCCAGAAGAAGCGGCGGCGGTATCCCTTCCCATGCCAGTATTCTTAAAACCGATCGCAGAAGGAAGTTCTAAAGGGATAACGGGAAAATCTTTAGTTAAAGAACGCCAAGATTTAGTTTCGACGTATCAAACATTACAGGAAGAATTTCAACAACCAATTTTGGTAGAAACCTTTCTGCCCGGTCGAGAAGTCGCGGTAGGTATTGTCGGTAACGGTAATAATGCCAGAGCGATCGGCGTGATGGAAATAATTTTTACCGACAAAGCCGAAACCCCTGCCTACACAGCCCTGAATAAAGATGAATATCTCGATCGAGTATCTTATCGGTTACTCACAGATCCCGAACCTCTAGCCGTGCAAGCAAGACAATTAGCACTGGATGTTTATCGCTGTTTGGGTTGTCGCGATGCTTCCCGGATCGAGTTGCGCTGCGATACGAACGGCGAGTTGCAGTTTTTGGAAGTAAATCCGCTATCGGGACTGCACCCAGTGCGATCGGATTTGATTATGATCGCACGTCTATCTGGTATGGAATATACGGAATTAATTGGAGAAATTGTCGAATCTGCATGGCAAAGATATATAGCAAGGGACTAGGGGCTAGGGGCTAGGGGCTAGGGAAGAAGGGACTAGGAGCTAGGGAAGAAGGGACTAGGAGTGGGACTTTCAGCAATTAATCATGCCTTAACCGCCTTGACGGTTGCTATAGCCATCCTAAATGAATTGCGAATAAATAAACCCCTCCCAACCCTCCCCTTACCAAGGGGAGGGCTAGGGTGGGGTTCATTACTCAAATAGGATGGCTATATATTCTGACGAACTTCTTCTCTAACCAAACTAAAACTGTCAGATTCTTCTATATCGTTGGCAAAAATATCATTATCTTCAATATCGCGAACAAATGTTTTCGGCAATTGAAAAGCAAGCGTTACCATTCTAAGTCCGTCGAACAAAGACATCGCCAGCCATAAAAGATGATTACTACCAAACTTAATCGCAACTACATCAGCAGGTAAAAATCCCACAAAAAGAGCAATTAAGCTAACATTGCGGAGGATATTCCCTTCTGCCAAACCCAAAAAATACCCATCTAGCATAAAGCCGAGGGAACTGCATACTAAAACGAGTACCAGCCAGGGAACAAAAATATCAATATTTTCGGTAATTTCCGAATGATTAGTTAACAACCCAAAAACAGTATTGGGAAAAAACAAACACGCTCCGCCAAAAGAAAACGCTACTAGCAAAGCCGTTCCCAGAGAAACCCCAGCCAGAGGTACTAACTTTTGCGAATCTCCTTTACCTTGAAAATTTCCTACCAAAGTTTCCGTACCAAATCCCAATCCTTCAACTAAATAAATACTCAAATTGCATATCTGTAAAAGTAAAGCATTTTGAGCGTAGATAATCGTCCCCATCTGCGCTCCCTGATAGTTGAAAGTTAAAGCGGTAAAGATAAAAATTAAATTACTGACAAAGATGTTGCCATTTAGGGTTAAAGTTGATTCGATCGCTGAGGGATACCAAATTTTTGCAGCGATGGCTCGTACCTCTTGCCAGCGAATTTCTTTGCACAAAAAAATCAATCCTACTAATAGACAAAGATATTGACTCGTCGCATAAGATACTCCCGCCCCCGTACTTTCCCAACCCCAACGAATAATTAACAGGTAGTCTAGCGCGATTTTACCAACATTACCGATCGTAGATAACACTACAACTAAGCCATTTTTTTCTAGCCCTAGAAACCAAGCAATTAAGACAAAATTAAGTAAAATGGCAGGTGCTCCCCAAATTTGGGCATCGAAATAAGCTCTACCGGAAGCTTTAACTTCTGGTGCAGCGTCTAGTAAGCCAAACCCCAATTCTCCTAAAGGATACTGTAATAGTACGATCGCAATACCCAGTAGCAGCGCCATTAAACCGTTACGCAGTAATACCAAAAGCACGCCTTCGCGGTCATTTCGCCCCACCGCTTGAGCCGTTACCCCAGTCGTACCCATCCGTAAAAACAAAAAAATTTCGTAGAGAAAGTTAAGCAGATTTCCAGCTAGCGCCACTCCAGCTAAGTGATGAATTCCTTCCAGATGACCCAAAAAGATCACGCTGACTAAATTCGCCAGTGGCACCATAATATTGGATAGGACGTTAGCTAGAGCTAGTCGGAAGTAGCGGGGTACAAAGTCATACTGGCTATTGAGAATCGAGTTCATAGATAAATTCGCTAACTACCAAAACCTGCTCTGAAAAAATTACCCAAAGTCGATCGAACTTAATTGACAACTTAATTAAGCTCTCTCAAGAGATGTGCTATTTACATTACTTTACATTATTTTCAGGATTAAGGCTCCCTTCTGGAGATAACTGATGGGTTTGGATACTGCCCTATATCATTAATCTCAGTTCGGTTGACGAAGTTATTGTTACAGCGCTTTCCAGTTTTGTAAAGTACAGGATAGAACCTGGTTTCTGTCTACCTCATTTACCTGGAAAGAGATCTAATTTAGCAAGGCGCAAATTTTTGCTACCATTCACTCGCAAAACCTATAATAATTACTGCGCTAAAATAGCTAATAATTTTACAAAAAGTTGCCATTAAAGTTCTAATATTAGGCATTATTTTCTGATTCTTCTGATTCTAGAATGACATCTTCATATAAAAGTTCGATCGCACATCTGAAATCAACGCTACTCAAATAAACTTCCTCTCCTTCCATATAAGTATGAAGTTCCCAGATTCCTCGATCGTTTAATCGGAAACATTCCACAGTCATTTGATCTGCACTTATTAAAATGTATTCTCTGAGCGTGGAAATTTGTCGATATTGTTGGAATTTTTTACCTCGATCAAAACTTTCCGTACTGGGAGAAAGTACTTCTACAATTAGGCAAGGGTTATAAATTACTTTCTTCGCATTTCTGTCTCGTTCGTCGCAAGTTACCATTACGTCAGGATAGTGAAAAGGGCCTTTTTCAGATACACCAACTTTGGCATCTGCCATAAATACTTTACAACCTTTACCTCTGACGTGAGATTTCAAGTTGGAAGCTAAATTAAGGGCGATCGAATTATGGGGAAGTGTTCCCCCAGTCATGGCAAATACTTCGCCATTGATATATTCGTATTTAATCGGTTGTTGTTCTTCCCACTCTAGATATTCTTGGGGACTCATGTATTTTGGTTCAGGAGTAGCTACCATAGTAAGTCTCCTCATGTAGTTGCCATAAACAAATTGTACAACTTTGATAGCGGGGTGCGTTATTCATGCACCCCAAATCATTAAAGTTTATAACCAATCTTCCTTAAAAATTCCTTTCTTGCTTTCACATCATCTTCAGTTTCCACGCCTTTTGGTGAAAAACCATCAACTACTCCTAAAATTCCTCTTCCTTGTTCGGTTTCTGCCACGATTACTTGTACCGGATTGGCTGTAGCGCAATGAATTCTACAAACTTCCTGACACTGTTTAATCGCGTTTAAAAAGTTGATTGGAAATGCTTCTTTGAGCAGAATCACAAATGTATGTCCAGCGGCAATATCTGCTGCATTCTTAGTCGCTATTTCTTGCAGCAATTTATCGTTGCCTGCTACTCGAATTAAACACGATCCGGATGCTTCGGAAAAAGCTATGCCAAATTTTACTTGCGGAGAAGTTCCGACCATGATTTCATACAAATCTTCAACTGTTTTGATAAAATGGCTGTGACCGATGATGATATTACTTCCTTCCGGAATTTCCATTTGTACTTGTTTGAGTTCCATAGTTTTTTTCTTTTGCTGTATCACAAGTATCTATTTTGGCAAGGATCGAGTAGCATTTAATTAATAAAAATTTGAATTTGTGAATTTAATCGGTTCGTAGTGAGGACTTTAGTCCTCAAATCGGGTGGGGTTACATAGTTGATGCTAGAAATTGTTTGTGGGAATCAGGGTTGAAATTTTTACCGCAGATGAACGCAGATGAACGCAGATGAACGCAGATAAGAAAGAGATTTTTTAGATCAAAATGAAAGCGAAGAAAGGACTGAAGTCCTTACTACAAACCCTCCCCGTAAATGGGGAGGGGTTGGTTGATGAGATTTTGACTAAGATTTTCAGAAGTCAAATGTTGCTTTCACCATCGATTCACCCAAAATACGATCGATCCTAAAATGCAGTTTTTCACAAATGCGCTGCATTGCCATATTATCGGTGAGGATATCTGCGGTAATCCGATCGAGTTTTTCATCTCGTCCAATTTGCAATAACCGCCGCAACAACTCAGTCCCTAAACCGCGTCGTTGAAAAGAGTCGGCTACTAGCATGGAAAACTCGGCTTCATCGGTACCGTGTAATTTGCTTAACCTACCAACACCAATAATTGTCGGTTCTCCTGTTTGGGGGTCTGCATATTCAGAGATTAACGCCATTTCTCGATCGTAATCGATAAAACAAATTCGGGATAAGCGTTCGTGGGCGACGCGATGACTCAGTTTTACTAAATGTGCGTAGCGTAGATAAACACTTTCTTCAGACAAAAGTTGGTGGAACTTCTGCATCAGCGGTTCATCTTCCGGACGAATCGGACGAATCGTAACTGGCGTTCCATCTTCCATTGCCCAAGACGAGATATATTGAGTTGGATAAGGACGAATGGCAGGTTTCGGCAGCTTATCTTCCGGGATGTCTAAATCGTGCAACACCACCCGCGCATCTAAAGTGATTAACCTTTGGGGTGAAGCGAGTAACGGGTTAATATCAATTTCCTTAATCCAAGGTTGTTCCACCACTAGCAAGCTGAATTGCACTAACAACTGTTCTAAAGCAGCGATATCAACAGGATCTCGTCCTCTTACACCTTTTAGCGCCGTGTAGATTTTGGTTTGTTCCATCATCCGCCGTGCTAAAGTGCTGTTGAGGGGTGGAATGGCTAAGGCGCGGTCTTTGAACACTTCCACAAGTTGTCCGCCAGTTCCAAATAGCAACACGGGGCCAAATTGGGGGTCAACACTGCTACCTAAAATCAGTTCGTAGCCTTCCAGCTTCAACATCGGCTGAACTGTAACACCTAAGAAATGTTGGGCACCAGCTTTTTCGGTGACGGAAGTTTTGATTCCGTTGTAAGCACCTCTTACGGTGTTGGCATCTTTTAATAGTAGTCGCACGCCACCTACATCGGTTTTATGGGTGATAGTTTCGGAATATAGTTTGAGAACGACTGGGTAACCGATTTTTTCTGCTAATTCGACTGCTTCATCTGCGCTGGTGGCGATGCGGGTGTCTACGGTGGGAATGCCATAAGCACTTAGCAGTTGCTTGGATTCGTATTCGGTGAGGAGTGTTCGACCGGTTTGGCGGACTGTTCTAATGATAGTTTCTGCCAAAACTCGATCGCATTTTTGTTCGCCGCAGTCCGTTGGTAATACGGGAGTTTCGTAAATTCCCCGCAAGTTGTAGCTATAGCGCCACATTAAATTAAATACGTGGGCAGCCGTATCGGGATAAGGGAAAGTAAAGATGCTGGCGCGATTGAGAATTTCCTCCCCAGCTGCGACTTCACCGCCACCCATCCAACTAGCTAAAACAGGTTTACCTGGAATAGCAGTTTGCTTTAATGTTTGTACCACCTGTTCTGCTGTCTTGGTGGGGTCAGACATCGCTTGGGGCGTCAAAACTACCAACATTCCATCGCTATTGGGGTCTTTAATCGCGATTTCTAAAGCTTTGGCATACCGTTCTGGTTCCGCATCCCCTAAAATATCGATCGGATTATGAGTACTCGCCGCCGCAGGTAAAACTTGTTTTAACTTTTCTTCTGTTTCCGCAGACAAAGGAGTTAACTTACCATCTCCAGTAATTAAAGCATCCGTCGCCAGTACTCCCGGCCCTCCGGCATTCGTGAGAATAGTCAGACGTTTTCCTTTCGGACGGGGTTGTTTTGCCAACACTTCCGCCATATTGAACAAATCATCAATGCTATTTACCCGCAGCACCCCACTACGCCGAAAAGCTGCGTTTAGCACCTCATCGCTACCAGTCAGCGCCCCCGTGTGAGAAGCGGCAGCTTTGGCGGCTGCTTCCGTTTGTCCTACTTTAATTACGATAATTGGTTTGGTGAGGGCAACTTCCCTA
Source organism: Leptolyngbyaceae cyanobacterium (assembly GCA_036703985.1). Classification (GTDB taxonomy): domain Bacteria; phylum Cyanobacteriota; class Cyanobacteriia; order Cyanobacteriales; family Aerosakkonemataceae; genus DATNQN01. Next base: position 52,867 of record DATNQN010000022.1, on the reverse strand, counting down.
GCGGCAGAGAGAAATGAACTCGCATCACCAATTGATTCCATATATATAACGATGCTTTGGGTATGGGGGTCATCTCCCAAATAGTAAATTAAGTCGCCCCAACCCACATCTAGCATGGAACCAATGGAAACGAAGGCGCTAAAACCAACGTTTTCCCGGAAACTCCAATCCAGAATAGCCGTGCAAAGTGCGCCACTTTGACTGATGAAACCAACATTTCCGGGACGCGCCATTGCACTGGCAAAGGTGGCGTTTAGTCCCGATACCGGATTCATTACCCCCAGGCAGTTGGGGCCAATAATTCGCATTCTGCCCCGTCGCGCTTGTTCCAAAACTTGCTTTTCTAATTCAACTCCCGCAGCACCAACTTCTTTGAATCCGGCGGAGATGATAATTGCCCCTTTGACGCCTGCATCTACGCATTCGCTAATTACTCCCGGTACGGTTGGGGCAGGGGTTACTACCACGGCAAGATCCACTTGTTCTTGCACTGCGGCAATATTGGGATATGCTTTGATTCCCAGTACGCTGGGTCGTTTGGGGTTGATGGGAAAAACCGTACCGCCGAAGGGACTGCTAATTAAATTCCACAAAATGGTGCGTCCGACGCTGCCTGTTTTTTCGGTTGCCCCAATGACGGCTACGTTTTTTGGTGCAAATATGGCATCGAGGGGTTGATGTTCGTAACGCAGTACATCATGGGCGGGGTCGGTGGTTGGCCTAATTGACGTTTGCATCGAGCTATCCTGTTGATATATTTACTCAGTGAATCGCCGCTTCAGTTACAGGTTAGCGAAATCGATCGATAAATGTCCGTTGGTTAGAATACTTGAACAATAAAAAAAGCGACTCCTATGCCGCTCTTTCTTAAGAAAAACTTCCATTTTTAATGGTTGTTGGTAGATTAACAAGTAGCTGTTTGGCTGATTGCTACTACTACCTAAACACCGATCGAAAACTAACGCAATGGAACTGAAGTAGTTCAATTTAATTGATATATTCCAACAAATATAAGGGTTTTCAGTTCAATCAAGAAACTTTTTGGAACTGATTACCTACTTTTTCTTCTATTGTATGCGATTTTTCTTGATAAGTTCTGATTTCTTCACCGCTTGTTTGAAATTGAGCTATTCCCAGATGACAACCCTTCCATACCCCTTGTACGGATACGCCCAACATTTCACAAGAGCCACCACGTCTTCCCAACGGTTTGTAAAATTGGCAGTACCGACAAGCTGACACCGGAGGTTGAGCGGCTTTCATGATGATACTTTCCTTTTAAAACAATTTTTATTTTTTATGGCTGAATTAGTTTGCCCTAAATCAAGTATGCGGCAATATTTTACAAATCTGTTTAATTTGTAGGATTTGCAATAAAAAAATTGCATTTTTTTACAAAAAGTAATGAAACTTTTTAACAAAAGCAATAGTAGTAACTCTCATTGGGCTAATAATTGCCTTTTGGTGGTGTTTTGTGATTCCTGATACTGCGTTTTCCTAAAATTTAGAGTAATAAAGCACTAAGTTGTTGGAATTACGGCTCAGTTTGGCTAACTTTAGGGTTTCCGTAGTTTGTTTGGTAATATTCAGCGATCCCCTGCGGTTTAATAGGGCGGTATGGGTTAATTTGGAATTTTAAATTTTAGATTTTTTTTACATTTTAAAAATGAATCCGTTAGCTGGGTGCTATTTTTGGATTTGGCCAACTTGTGTAAATGATTGGGATAGGTTCTAGGGAAGTTTTTAAGCATTTTTTTTCATATTCATAGTTAATCAGACAACAGAAACCCGGTTTCTTCAAGAAACCGGGTTTCTATAGCAACCTTCAAGGCTGTCAAGAAAGCTTACTGCCACACTCGGAACAACATTTGTGAGAGAGGGGATTTTGATGTCCGCAACTAGGACAAGCCAGATTTGCCAATACTTTTACTTTGTGATGTCCGTTCGATGTTAAGCCAATCATATCCTTGTTACCGTGACCGGGGGCAACCATCGGTACTACGTCTTCATTTCTGGTAACTCGCACGTCAACAATGACTGGGCCTTCACAAGCTAGCATTTGGGCGATCGCATTTGCCAATTGATCCCGACTGGTAACTGATATGCCTTTGATACCAAATACTTCTGCTAATTTGGCAAAATTGGGCGTACCGCGTTCGATGTTAGTTGCTTCAAAGCGATCGTCATAAAATAAATGTTGCCACTGACGCACCATGCCCAACCAACCATTGTGCAGGACGATCGCTTTGATAGCGATGCCGTACTGGGAAATAGTGGCGAGTTCTTGCACGTTCATCATGAAGCTACCATCACCGCTGACGCAAACCACTTTGGCATCTGGATGTGCCATTTTTACACCTTCGGCGGCTGGCAAACCGTAACCCATCGTCCCTAAACCCCCGCTGGAAATCCACCGCCGGGGGCCAGTTTTTAGGAATTGCGCCGACCACATTTGGTGTTGACCGACATCAGTAGTAAAGTAAGCGGTGGGTGCTTGTTGTGACAATTCGACGATTACTTCTTGAGGGGAAATGCTATCAACTGGGTGGGGAACTGGTAGGGGGTATTCTTCTTTCCAAGAAGCAACGAGATCCCGCCACGGTTGGGTTTTTTCTAGATCTGGTTTCTCATTTTGTTCGTGAATTTGATCCAGCAAGTCGATTAAAACTTGTCGCACATCGCCCACAATTGGTACGTCAGGGGTGCGGTTTTTGCCTACTTCGGCGGGATCGATATCGATTTGAATTATTTTGGCAACTTTAGCAAATTCGTTCGGTTTACCAATTACTCGATCGTCAAACCGCGCACCGATCCCAATTAATAAGTCACATTCACTGACTGCAAAGTTAGCATAAGCGGTGCCGTGCATTCCCAGCATCCCCAAAGATAAACGATCGCATTCATCAAAAGCGCCTTTACCCATTAGGGTAGTGGTGACGGGAATTTGAAAATATTCTGCTAGTTCTTCGATCTCTGCATGGGCACCAGCTGCGATCGCGCCGCCACCCACGTATAGTAGAGGTCGGGTAGCTTCGCGGATTAGGTGAATTGCTTTAATAATTTGGCGAGAATTACCTTTCACGGTTGGACGATATCCGGTTAGCTTCACCGATCCCACTTCTACTGGCACGTAATCAATTTCTTGAATACCAACATCTTTCGGAAAATCGATTAAAACCGGGCCCGGTCTACCCGTACTGGCAATGTGGAAAGCTTCGGCAACAATTCTGGGAATATCATTAGGATCGCGCACTACATAAGAATGTTTAACTATTGGTAAAGTAACGCCAAAAATATCAATTTCTTGAAAGGCATCCGTACCGATTGCTGCCCGAGGTACTTGACCAGTAATCGCTACGACCGGTACTGAATCCATGTAAGCTGTTGCTAAACCAGTCACTAAATTGGTTGCCCCAGGCCCAGAAGTAGCCAAGCATACTCCCACTTTACCAGTAGAACGCGCGTAGCCATCTGCTGCATGAGCCGCCGCTTGTTCGTGTCTGACTAAAATATGTTGGATTTGCCCCGCTGCTTCTGCTTGGTAAATGGCATCGTAAATTGGTAGATTAGCGCCCCCTGGATAGCCGAAAATATGTTGCACTCCGTGACGCACCAAACTGTCAATCAAGGCAAAAGCACCTGATACGCGCTTGACAGCAACAAGTTGGTCTTGCATTAGAAATGCCTCCTAAGTTTTGATGTAAATTTCCATAACGATCGCTTGATTTTGCGATCGCATTTGACATTAATTTTGAGAAGTCTTAATTATTGATTCTTCCCCAAGGTAAGCATCCCAGCTTACACTGATAGCCTTTATTTTTTCTGAGCCAGCTATTTTTAACGTGATACAACTGAGAAACTAATTAACCTAATCACTATTTAGACTCATCTTTTAGTATAAAACCAATTTACTTTAGATAATCTTCCAATTTAATAATCTTAGTTATTCCTCTCATTGCATAACTCCGAATAAAACCGATAACTTTAATAAAAATTTAATATAAATTGGTTAGGCGATCGCACTTTTTATTCCTTCATTAAAGACAACCGTAACGAATCTAAACGAATATACCAAGGCATCAGACGGTCTTTCATAATAGCCCATTTTCTGGAAAAACTTCCGCCTGCAAACGATCCTTCTGTGCATAGCTACCAGGTGCGCGTAATTTCAAAAACAAGGTCATCCGGTGAAAGTTCATTAAGTAACCATATCTCTGGTGCGATCGCTAGCGCCCTTGCCAAGGCTACTCGCTTATCTTACCCGCCCTGCCCATAAGCGTTGATTCCTGCCATCCTACTTAATTGTGGCAACCGCACAAAAGCAAGTTGTTCTTTTACGCAACAATTTCTTTCTATAACGATCCTCAATTAATTGCGAACAACTAAACCCCTGCCAACCCTCCCCTTGGTAAGGGCAGGGCTAGGGTGGGGTTGATTATTTAAATAGAACCGCTATATTTTAGATAAATTTTTTTAAGCCTATGGATCTTCCTTGCATAGAGAGATAAATTAAGTAAAGATAATGAGAACGTATTTTAGATTACTAGGTTTAGAAAATCTAGTTATGCAATAATTGCAACCAAACTCTTCTAATTGACCCCAATATATAAAGCTTTTCTAAAGCATTCCTAGTTTTTAGTGACATTTAAGTATTCTGATTAATGGTAATTCAGTTAACTGTTTCAGATCGGCCAAAAGCTGGGGTGTGCGTCCTCCACTACAAGAAAAATAGTCATAACTGAGCAAATTAGATATTCCCATAGGATGAGCGAAATGAAACGAATAGCAATTAACGGATTTGGACGAATTGGACGGGCTTTTATGCGAATCGCGCATGGCAATCCCGAACTAGAAGTAGTTGCCGTTAACGATGTAGCATTAAATGCGGATTTAGCAGCATATTTATTGTTGTATGATTCGATTTACGGACGTTTTCCCGGCGAAGATGTGACTCACGGTGAGAAAAGCTTAAAAGTTTCCGGTCGGGAAATTCCTCTATTAGCAGAAAAAGACCCGGCTGCTCTACCTTGGAAAGATATGGGAGTTGATATCGTCATCGAATCAACTGGTGTTTTTCGCAGCGCTGAAAAAGCTGGATTACACTTGCAAGCGGGTGCGAGAAAAGTAATCATCAGTGCCCCTGCGAAAGGTTCTTCCGTTCCTACCTTTGTTTATGGCGTCAATCACCAGAAATATAACAAAGAACAGGACAATGTTATCTCAGCTGCTTCCTGTACTACCAATTGTCTAGCTCCGGTTGCCAAAATTTTATTGGATGAATTTGGCATTGAAAAGGGCTGGATGACCACAGTACACGCCTACACCGCCGACCAACGTTTAGTGGATATGGGACACTCGGAAGAATGGGCTCGCGGACGTGGCGCGGCGCAGAATATCGTACCAACTACTACTGGTGCTGCTAGTGCAGTGGGATTGGTTTTACCGGAATTAAAAGGTCGTTTAGATGGAATTGCTTTGCGCGTACCTACCCCGACAGGTTCGGTTACCGACCTCAACGTTTTATTACAAAAAACGGTGACTAAGGAGGAAATTAACGATACTTTCCGCAAGTATGCTCAAAATGGCATGAAACCTATTTTGAAAGTTAGCGATGTACCTTTAGTTTCTTCTGATTGCGTAGGCGATCCTCACTCTTCAATTATCAATCTCAAGTCTACTAACGTACTGGATGGTAACTTCGTAAAAGTGCTGTCTTATTACGATAATGAGTGGGGTTATTCTAACCGATTGGTTGACTTGGCTTTGTACATTTAGGCAATAGGTGAAGGGAAAGGGGATCGGAAATCGGTTTTTTGGGATTGATTTAAAAATCCGGTTCCTTTAGTGTGGTTGCTACTTCGTTCGTGCGAGTGTAGAGACGTTTCATGAAACGTCTCTAAATCTGTTTTACGAGATGAAAATAAAATCTTGCTGGTTAATTAAATTGGCTGGTATGCTATGCAAATTAGCTAACAGTTCGTTGCTGGCTTTGACAATGACGATCGTATTATTGTTGCTTTGCACGATCGCTAAATCTGCAAAACTCAAACCACTACTTAAGGCGATCGCATCTTGACCATCTTGGAAATCGGTAATTAAATCACTTCCCTTTTCAGAAGCCAGGACAAAGATATCGTTACCGCTACCACCTGTCAGCAAATCATTTCCAAAATCGCCACTCAACAGATCGTTACCAGCACCACCAATTAAGTGGTCATTATTTTTACCACCATAGAGAGAATCGTCTCCTTCTTCTCCATTTAGTTTATCTTCTCCTTCGTTACCGAAGAGTAAATCTTTACCGGAACCGCCGCATATTTCATCGCGATCGCTATTATCGGCATCAACACTACCTATACCACCATAGATAGTGTCATTTCCGCTACTACCGCACAGACTATCGTTACCTAAATCTCCGTACAACCGATCGTCCCCGACATCGCCAAACAGAATGTCATCATCTTTACCACCGCATACAGTATCGTTACCATCTTCGCCGAAGATACTATCGTTACCAGCATTACCGTTTATTAAATCATCGCCGCTACCGCCGAAGATTAAATCTTGTCCGGCAGAGTTAGTAGTATCGTTTCGATCGCCAAAAATGGTATCGTTACCTTTGTCGCCACCCAAGGTATCATTGCCGATATCGCCATAAATCAAGTCATCATTTTGACCGCCGCGTACCAGATCGTTACCTTGACCGCCGCGCACGGTATCATTGCCTTGATTACCATTGAGTACGTCGTTCCCTTCGTTACCGTTCAGTAAGTCATCGCCTTCGTTTCCGGAAATCCAATCGCGTTCGCTGCCACCAAAAGCAGTATCATTACCTTCACTGCTGGATAAATTATCGTTACCTGCTTTTCCTAATAGTAAGTCATCCTCGCCATTACCGAACAGTGCATCGTTTCCATTGCTATCAGTAAGACTATTTTCATATTCACTCACCAATTGGGTGTTCTCAACTGAATTAAGCGCTACCGAAACACCGGGAAGATTGTTAATGTCGGGACGGACAATCGACTTACAGAAGCAATCTGAGTCTTGCGTATCGTCATTAGTAATAATACCAGTGCTTTGTTTGCTAGTTGAGTTGACAGTTGCATTGGTAGCACTTACCAAGTTAATGCTAAAGGTTTCAGATGTTTCTGGGAGATTGTCGCCAAGGACGTTAACAGTGATGGATTTGCTAGTTTCTCCTGGATTAAATGCGATCGTACCGTCATTATCGATGTAATCGCTACCCGCAGTCGCCGTACCATCGTCCGTGGTGTAGGCGACGGTGACGGGAACGACGCTGGAATGAGAAAGATTGATGGTAAAGTTGTATGCGATCGCACCGCCGTTTCCTTCTGTTTGGCTGACTGTAGCGGGAGTTACACTAACCGTAGTGCGATCGTTGTCGGTGTTGGTGACATTGATATCGACCGGATTTAAATTGTTATATTTGCTGTCATTACTAATCGCAGCATTCGTAATTACCTGATAAACTTTGTCGCCATCAACGATATTATCGTCAATGCCGATAATCGTCACAGTTTGCGGTGTATTCCAGTTACTTGTAGTGAAAGTGAGAGAAGATTTATCAATCGTTCCTTCGGCAGTATTACTGCTACTTAAATTCAGCGTTACATCAGCGGTTGGTTGAGTGTTAAGTTTGACGCTAAAATTAGCAGTTGTACCATTTTCTCCCGTAGTTAATGTAGTCGGATTAATCGTAAATCCGGCGCTGTCGTTGTCGCTGATATTGGCGGTGATATCGGCAATAGTGAAACCGTTATAATTGGCGTCGCTAGAAGTAACTGTGTGGGTGATTGTTCCGGTGTGATTTCCTTCTTCTGCGTTATCGTCAATTGCAGTTATCGTGACTGTTCGGGCGATATTCCAGTTGGCTGATGTGAAGGTGAGGGTAGTTGGAGAAGTTCCGGTTTGCGTGGAGTTGTTAATAGAAATTGTCACATCGGAAGTCGGTTGTGATGTCAAGACAATTTCATAACTATCAGTAGCGCCACCTTCGATAATATTAGTGTTACCGCCAGACTGGTTAATTGTAATTCCCCCTTTTTCATTGTCGGTGTTGATAACGGGAACATCTGTAACATCTAAATTGTTGTAACTGGTGTCGGCGCTAGTCGATTTGGCAGTAATAATGTTGTAGCTGATATTGCCATCAATGATGAAGTCGTCTTGACCGATAATTGTAACGGTTTGGTCTAAATTCCAATTTGCTGATGTGAAGGTGAGAGAAGATTTATCGGTTATACCTTCTTTCGTGTTGTCGCTAGCTAAATTAATCGTAACGTCGCTGGTTGGTTGACTTGCTAATTTGATGGTAAAAGTAGCGGTTCCGCCTGTTTCCGTTGTCGTTAATCCGGGATTTTGAGTGACGATAATTCCCGCCTTGTCGTCGTTGGTAATTGTACCAGTTCCTTGTTTAGCAGAGGTGTCAATTTGAGCATTAGTGGCGCTATCTAAACTAACGGTAAAAGTTTCGTCGCTTTCGGGAGTTTCATCGCCTTTTGCTTGAATGGTGATGGTTTGGGTAAGAGAACCGCCGGGGGTAAAGGTGATGCTATTGTCGTTATCGATATAGTCATTATTGGCAATAGTTGCAGTACCGTCTTTAGTGCTGTAATTGACGGTAACTGTTTGAGTTGTGGCGCGAGAAAGGGTGGCGGTAAAGGTGTAGTCTGTTGTACCGCTATTGCCTTCAGCTTTTGTGATGGAAACTGGTGTGAGACTGACAATTGGGGTGTCGATGATGACGCCGTTGGAGAATTCGGAAGTGTCGTTAGTGGTGAGGTTGGTGGCGGTGGCGGTGACGTAATTACCGAGGGGTGCTGCTGCTAGATTGGTGACGGTAAAGTTGGCGTTACCGTCACCATCGGTGGTAATGTTTGCGAAACCGAGATAGGTTTTTCCTTCGCCATTTCCAGAAGCATCTAAAACATCGTTGGCAAAGAATTCTAGTCGGAAGTTGGTGTTAGCTGTGCTGTTGAATGTGCCAGTGCAAGCTGTGTTGCTACCTGCTATTTCTGCGTATGTGAGAACGGGGAAGTTTTGGAGGTTGTTGGCATCTGTGTCACCGTCGCCTGTGTCGTTGGGAGTGACACCGTTACCGGGTAAAGCTTTTCCTAAATCGATGCCTAATCTGCTGTTAGAGAAGATGGAGTTACCCTGGATGGAATTACCAGTACCGCTAACAATTAATATGCCTTCGAGAGCGTTACTGGAGATGATATTTCCTTCACCTGTATTCGTGCCACCGATCGCATTTTGGTTACCATCTATGTATATCCCAAATAAAGTGTTACCTAGAGCGCTTACGCCGTCAATTTTCGTTCCGATGTAGTTTCCCCGTACTTGGTTATTCCCACTGACGATTCCTATGCCAGAGCCACCGTTCCCTGAAATAATGTTACGATCGCTCGCATTACTGCCGCCAATAATGTTATCAGAAGCACTAAGTAGCACCCCATCCTTAGTATTGCCTAAGTCTAGAGTTCCGCTGACATCCGTACCGATGTAGTTTCCTTGTACTTTATTATTGGTGTTATAGATACCTATGCCAAATTCATCGTTCCCTGAAATAATGTTGCGATCGCCTGCATTACTTCCACCAATAATGTTGTCAGAACCTGCAACGTACATTCCATAGCTAGTATTGCCCAAGTCTAGAGTTCCGGTAGCATCCGTACCGATGTAGTTTCCTTGCACTTTATTATTGGTGGCGATGTTAGAGATAAATAAGCCAGAGCGATCGTTCCCTGAAATAATGTTGCGATCGCCCGCATTACTGCCGCCAATAATGTTATTAGAACCTGTAATGAACACCCCTTCCTTAGTATTGCCCAAGTCTAGAGTTCCGGTGACATCCGTACCGATGTAGTTTCCTTGCACTTGATTATTAGTGGCGGTGTCAAGGATACCTATGCCATATCGATCGTTCCCTGAAATAATATTGCGATCGTTCGCATTACTGCCGCCAATAATGTTGCTAGAACCTTCAACGTACACCCCTTCGAGAGTATTGCCCAAGTCTATGGTTCCGGTGGCATCCGTACCGATGTAGTTTCCTTGCACTTTATTATTGGTGCCGCTCTTAGCGAGAAATATTGCAGAGAGATCGTTACTTGAAATAATGTTGCGATCGCCCGCATTACTGCCGCCAATAATGTTATTAGAACCTGTAATGTACATCCCATAGCTAGTATTGCCCAAGTCTAGAGTTCCGGTGACATCCGTCCCGATGTAGTTTCCTTGTACTTTATTATTGGTGTTAGACATAAATAAGCCAGAGCGATCGTTCCCTGAAATAATGTTGCGATCGCCCGCATTACTGCCGCCAATAATGTTATTAGAACCTGTAATGAACACCCCTTCCTTAGTATTTCCCAAGTCTAGAGTTCCGCTGACATCCGTACCGATGTAGTTTCCTTGCACTTGATTATTAGTGGCGCTGTCAAGGATAACTATGCCATATCGATCGTTCCCTGAAATAATATTGCGATCGCCCGCATTACTTCCGCCAATAATGTTGTCAGAACCTGCAACGTACATCCCATCGAGAGTATTGCCCAAGTCTATGGTTCCGGTGGCATCCGTACCTAGAAAGTTCCCGACAACCAAGTTATTCTTACTTTCTAAGTAGATGCCTACACCCTGAAATTTATTAATCGTTAAGCCTTGAATTGTACTGCCATTAGAACTGCTACTCAAATTAAGACCGCTAATTGACGAACCTGCATTCGTGCCATCCAAAATAATCTTTAATTGAGCATTGTTACCAGCAGCAAGGGTGTTTTTAGAAGCACCGGGTTGACTGTAACCGTCGATAACTACAGCTTCGGTAATAGTGGGTAAGGCAGAAGTCGGACTGATTGTATGCGGCCCCGTTCCACTAATATTAAAAGTAATCGTATCTTTGCCTGTAATGGTATTCGCATTGATAATGGCTTGGCGCAACGAACCTTCGCCGCTATCTTTGGTGTTAATAACTACCGTATCGTTGGCAGCAATAGTAACGATGCCATTGTTGTTAACCGCATCATTTATATAAGCTGCATCCGGTGTGAGATTCAGCTTTAAAGTCTCATCTGCTTCTGCATGGATGTCGTCGTTGGGGGTGAGGGTGACATCAACAGAGGCAACGCCATCGGGAATGACAACTTCGATATTAGAACTAGCGATGTTAATCGTACCGGTGCTGACGCTGAGATTGTAATCACTGGCACTGGCACCACTGTTGGCATCAATGGTAAGTTTGACGGTTAAAGCACCTGTACTGCTGGTGCGGCTAATCGTATATTTGCCCGGATCTGTGGGAGATTCAGTTGCAGTGGGATCTGATACCGTGATGCTGACTGCGGGAAGGGATGAGTTGTCCCGCACGAAGATGTCGGGGCTGTTGTTAGTGTCCCCACTCACCAAGTTTGTGGCATCGGAATAAAAAGCCACATAGCGCCCGTCGGCTGAGATGGATGCAGATTGGGAGAAGCCATTCCCCTGATTGCCCATTGAGTCTACAGAGACGAGGGTGGTGGTGTTGGTGAGAGTGTCTCGCACGAAGATGTGGCTTGTGCCGTTAGTACCCCCACTCACCAAGTTGCTGGCAGTAGACCGAAAAGTTACATAGCGCCCATCAGCAGAGATGAAAGGGTAGAAGGACGAGCTATTCGCTTGGTTGCCCATCGAGTCCACGGAGACGCGGGTGGTGGTGTTAGTGAGGGTGTCCCGCACGAAGATGTCGCTCGCGCCGTTAGTGTCCCCACTCACCAGATTGCTGGCAGCAGAATTAAATGCCACATAACGCCCATCGGCTGAGATGGATATCCCTTGTTGGGAGTCGGCATTCCCTTGGTTGCCCATTGAGTCCACAGAGACACGGGTAGTGGTATTGGTGAGGGTATCCCGCACGAAAATATCCCACTTGTTGTTGGTGTCCCCACTCACCAGGTTGCTGGCATAAGACCGAAAAGCTACATAGCGCCCATTGCCAGAGATGGATGGGAACTCGGAGAAAAAATTCCCCTGATTGCCCATCGAGTCTACTGAGACGCGGGTAGTAGTGTTGGTGAAGGTGTCCCGCAGGAAAATGTCGTCCCATCCGTTGGTATCGCCACTGACTAGGTTGCTAGCACTAGACATAAAGGCTACATAGCGCCCGTCCGCCGAGATAGATGGCACGTCACCACCTCCTTGGATGCCGCTAGAGCTTAGGGAGACGCGAGTAGTAGTGTTGGTGAGAGTGTCCCGCACGAAAACATCTGTAGTGCCGTTGGTGTCGCCACTTACCAGGTTGCTAGCTCCAGATGAAAACGCCACATAGCGTCCATCGGCTGAGATGGATGAGTATAAGGAGACTTGGGCGTTCCCCTGGTTGCCCATCGAGTCTACTGAGACGCGGGTAGTAGTGTTGGTAAGCATATCCCGCACGAAAAAGTCTTCAGCGTTGTTAGTGTCGTCACTTACCAAGTTGCTAGCGCCAGACTGAAAAACTACATAGCGCCCGTTGGCAGAAATAGATGGGAACTGGGAGTAGCTATTTCCCTCAATGCCGGATGAGTTAACCGAGACGCGGGTGGTGTTGCCAAGGACGGCGCTGTACCTTGCAATTGTTGCTGGGAGAAAGACTATATTTGTGGCAATTGCTCCGGTTGTTACTTCGAGTTTCCAGTCTCCCCCCAGTGCGGCACTCCCTGTGGGGTTTTTGGAAGCAGCAATGTTGGCACCTGTGAGGGCGGCAAGGTGTTGGATGAAGCTGTTACTTATTGGCTCTCTCTTGGCATCTCTGCCGCTTAATTCAGTTAAAAAGGACTTAAGCAGTAAATTTTCAGTTAGTTTTAACGTAGTTCTGCTATTAGCTAGGAATTTTAATCCCCGGTGTGTTGGTGGTGCGAGAGAGTCTGCCGCCACATTGCAACCGTAAATTAAAATATCGGCGCTGTGGATTAAGGCACTGCGCCACTGGATCAATTGAAGGGCATAATTTTCAATATTTCCCAAATTCAGCCAAGTATTCCCGAGTTGCACGTTTCCGGGACTGCCGTGAGAAATAATATGTAGTGCCGCTATTTGGGAGCGCGTTTGCAGAATTTGAGTAATTTGCTCCACGCCATCCCGCGTCCCATCGAGGATAAAAATTTCAGTTCCCGGTGCGACTCCGGCGGCGAGGGTTTGCCAATCTGGTATAGAGGTGTCGATAAATGCGATCGCATTTCCTTGTGCTGCTTTCATAGCGTAATTTTCCAGGGCAGAGTTTTTAACTGGCATGGTTTTTATCAATAAGATGTTTAGTTTGATGAAAAAAATGACTCTATTGCCCTGGAACTGATAAGTATGAGATGGGCTCGATCGTGCGTCTCCCTCACGCGGGTGAAGGCTTTACCCGCCTATAGAGGTGGTGAGTGCGATCGGCAGAGGACAAATATTTTTTTGCCCATTTATTATATCTAAAGGTAAAAAAACACTGTCTTTAGTATTATTGTTAGGGTGTGAGTGGTTTGTGTATGTTTTAACAGAAAATTTACGCAATCTTGATGAAACTTTCCCTTTCTACGGTGGCAATACTGCTCGGTTAGAAAGTTTGAAGCACTCAGGACTTACGCAATTGCTGTCACACTTAGTCGATATCTTCAAAAAATATTATAGAGACGTTTCATGAAACGCCTCTACAATGTTTTTAATATGCTAGTTGCTTAAGTCCCGATTGCTTGCTGTTAATTAATTTAAATAACTAGCTACTTAACGCAAATTGCTAGTTATAGGATTTAGGCTGGTAGTGAAGTGAAAAGATGATTCAAAACGAAAAACTTTTTTCGACTATTTAATTCTAGCCCCTTCTTTCCCGCCCCTCTCTACGTTAATTGTTATAACTAGCAACTTGAGTTACTTACTAAATCTACCCCTGCAAAAGGGATTGCGCCCCATCAATCCACATTTCCGTTCCGCTAATATGGCTGGCAGCATCAGAAGCTAAAAACAAGACTAAATTTGCTACTTGTTCTGATGTTCCTGGTTCTCCATCTGTTAAGGGGATTTCTCCTTCGGGAAATTCTACAGGTTCTTTTACTCGATCTAAATTTCGTTGTTGGGTATTTTCATTAATACTAGTTTCAATTGCACCGGGACAGATTACGTTAACTCGAATTCGGTCTTTAGCTAATTCTAAAGCCACCATTTTAGTAAAGGCAACTTGAGCAGCTTTGGAGCAGGAATAAGCCGTTGCACCAGTATTACTAAAAATTCTAGTTCCGTTAACCGAAGCGGTAATAATCACCGAACCGCCTTGTTTTTTCAGATAAGGAACTGCATATTTAACAGTTAAAAAAGTACCTTTTAAATTCACATCTAAAGTTTTATCCCATTCTTCGGGAGCCAGTTCTTCTATGGGAGCCCAAACTCCGTTAATACCTGCATTGGCAAATACGATATCCAGCCTTCCCCATTTATCCCCAATTTGTTGAATTGCTTTTTGCATTGCTTCGGGATGGGAAATATCGGCAACTAGGGAGATCGCTTCGCGGCCATTATTTTGAATCTCCTTAACAGTTTTATCTACTTCTTTTTCGGTATGACCTAAAGCGGCTATTTTAGCTCCTTCTCGGGCGAGTAATTTAGCTGCTGCTTTGCCGATTCCGGAACCCGCACCTGTAATCAGGGCTACTTTTCCTGCTAACTGCATATTAATTTTGGTAATTAGCTCTACTTTTTGATTGAACCCCAAAAAGTAATTATTTCCTCGGTCATTAGGCAGAAACTTAGATAGAGTGGTGAAAAATATGGCAATAGTTCGATAATTCAGACTCGCCCATAGGCAGATGAAATGTTTATGGTGTCTATAGTAAACCAGAAAAGAAGATGAAAATTAAAATATTTTAAATAGTGATAAACAATGGTTAGAAGAAGTAGAAACCGGGCAAATTCTGTTAGCGATCGAGATACTAATCCCAGTCAAAGAGCAATGCCAATAAATTTTAAAACTTTATGGCAATTACTAAAAGAAACTTTTGACGAATGGAGCGAGGATAAAGCATCGAGATTATCAGCGGCTTTAGCATACTATACGATATTTTCCCTGGCTCCATTGCTGATTCTGGTAATTGCGATCGCGGGGAGCGTATTTGGGGAAGAAGCCGCCAGAGGTCAAATAGTCGGGCAAATCCAAGGTTTAGTGGGCAGAAATGGCGCTGAAGTAATAGAAACAGCCATTCAAAATGCCAATCAGCCAGTTACCGGAACGATCGCATCCGTGATTAGCGCGATCGCTCTTTTATTTGGTGCGTCTGGGGTTTTTGCAGAACTACAAGACGCCCTGAATACGATTTGGGAAGTAACGCCAAAACCTGGTATCGGCGTCAAAGGCTTTGTTCGCAACCGCTTTTTATCTTTTGCAATGATCTTGGGAATTGGCTTTTTGCTACTAGTATCGTTAATCGTTAGTGCTGGCTTAGCTGCACTGAATAGCTATTTTAGCTACTTAATACCAGGAGTAGATTTCTTGTGGTCAATTGCCAATTTTCTCATCTCATTTGGAGTAATAACATTGCTGTTTGGGATGATTTTCCGATTTCTACCAGATGTGGAAATTGCGTGGAATGATGTTTGGATAGGCGCGGGTATTACTTCGTTGCTATTCGTGATCGGTAAATCTTTGTTAGGAATGTATTTAGGCAATGGCAGTTTTGGTTCTGCTTACGGTGCGGCGGGTTCTTTGGTAATTATTTTGGCGTGGGTTTATTATGCCGCTCAAATTCTGTTTTTTGGGGCAGAATTTACTCAGGTTTACGCTAGAAAATATGGCTCTCAAATCGTGCCATCCCCAAATGCCATGCCCGTAACCGATAAAATGCGTGCCCAACAAGGAATTCCTCACCAAGGTAATGAAGAATCAACAGAAATAGACAGCAGTAATCGCAGTAATCGTCGGATGTCTAGACGTTCTGGATTATCGGGTTTTCTGCACAGATTGACGAGGAAAAGAAGGAATCGATCGAGATTTTAAGGATTAAATGATAAACAGGATGAAGGATAAAGTTATATCGTTTACCTAAATGTTTGCTACAAATGGGTAGGGGCGGGTTTACTCAGATATTGCAGCAAAACTAAAAACCGGGTTTCTTGCCAATAACTAAACCTGAAAGCCTAGATTTTTCGTGAAGAAACCTGGTTTTTCAAGTCTTGTTGAGAGTGGTGCAAGATCTCAGTTTAGCCCAAAAGTCTGTATTTTCCCATCATTCAGATTCAAATCAAAACCCGCCCATCCCTAAGATATGTAGCAAACATTTTTTTTCGATATGAGGAGTCAGAATTCAGTATTCAGAAGTAACAAAATTACGATTTAAAATAAATCAGACAATCGATCGTAAATTAATTAATAATCAAATTATCTTTTAATCAACTGAATAACACTCCTGAATTCTGAATTATAACTCCTATTCTGCTTCTCTTCTCACTTCTTCAACTTGACTAACTTCAAAAATTAGCGTAAACGCTCTACCCATTTCTTTGGCTACGAATTCTTCTAACAAGCTTACTTGTTTGGGAGTTAAAGCACCTTTAGCGCGAACGGTTAAACGCACTTCTGGCGGAGTGGTTAACCAGTTGGTATTGGTTTTGATTAATTCAACTCTTTGAAAAGTAATCGTGCGATCGAGTAAAGCTCGTTTCAAACTAGCTTCTAGTCTAGCTTGCCTAACTAATTCTACAAAACTAATACCGAGAGGAATTAAAAGGATAGCGGTAAAAATTAATGCCCAACTGAGGGCTTTTTTGGCCCGATCGAACGGCGTATAACCTTCTAATAAAAAAGTCAACATACAAGAAAGAGTAATGCCCAGTAAGTTGGTACAATAAAGCAGAATTGCCCCCAAACTAAGCCCAAAGTTTCCTTGGGATAAACCCAATCCAACTACGCAGATCGGAGGCATTAAAGCGACTGCGATCGCAGTACCCGCCAAAGTAGCGGAAATTTTTGGTTGCACTTTTGCAAAACCGCTAATTCCCCCAGCAGTTACCGCAATACCCAAGTCTAATAAATTAGGTTTGGAACGAGCGATTACTTCGCTACCAAATTCCGGGATACCAACTAAACGCCCTAAGGAAAAAGCTAAAACAACTGCAATTAAAGTGCCGATTATTACCGATATTAAACCCTTCCGAGCTAACAATACATGACCTTCTAAAGCACCAAAAGCTAATCCTCGAATCGGCAACATTAAAGGTGCGATAATCATCGCTCCGATAATCACCGCAGCGCTATTAGCCAAGAGTCCAAAGGATGCGATCGCGCACGACCCGATAATCAAAACAATATAATTAGTATCTAAAGTAGATTCTTCTAATAAATCTAAAATAAGTTGTTGAGTCTTTTCGGGGTTTGCTTTTTTGAGTCGCCGATATTTAAAGCGATGCCAAATCTTATTTAACAAAATATTCTCCTTGATTCTATTTAAAGTAAATCTCTTTCTTCCGAATTATACCTTAAGGGTTAGAGCGAGATTATTGGCTAACATAAAGGTCGGGATAACCTACTCACTAGGGATAGAGTTAGAATTTCTAATTTTTGATTAGTATCAACAAAGCTTTTGATTTTTCCAAAACAAGGAGGATTCATGGATCTGGGTGAATCAGCAACAACAGCCTGGGGAAAAATTCAAGGCATGATCGATGGCACGATCGTAATGCTGCCAAACATTGTATTAGCACTGATAGTATTTATCTTATTTTTCTTTGCTGGCAAAACGATTAAGTCCCTCGTTAAACGATTAACTCGCAGACATCGCCAAGCGAGAAATCTGGGGATGGTGCTAGGAAGATTAGCGCAGGGAATAGTTATTTTAGTTGGTTTATTCGTTGCTTTGTCGATCGTCATTCCTACTTTCCAGGCAGGAGATTTGGTTCAACTATTGGGAATTAGTGGTGTAGCAATTGGTTTTGCCTTCCGCGATATTCTGCAAAATTTCTTAGCGGGAATTTTAATTTTGTTAACCGAACCATTTCAAATCGGTGACCAAATTGTTTTCAAAAGCTATGAAGGAACGGTTGAAGAAATCCAAACTCGCGCTAGCATCATCAGAACATATGATGGGCGTCGGGTGGTAATTCCCAATTCCGAACTGTTCACCAATTCGGTAACGGTGAACACTGCCTTTGAAAACCGCCGCTTAGAATACGATGTGGGTATCGGTTACGGAGACGATATCGAACGGGCGAAACAGTTAATGCTAGAAGCGCTGGGGGAATTACCGGGAATATTGCAAGATCCGGCACCTGACGCGCTCACGATGGAATTAGCGGAAAGTACGGTAAATATTCGAGTTCGTTGGTGGATACAACCGCCCCGCAGGGCAGATGCGTTAGACTCGCGAGATGTAGTTTTGACTGCGATTAAGAATAAATTAACTGCCAACGGTATCGATCTGCCCTTCCCAACACAGCAAATTCTTTTTCACGATCAAACAGAAGAAACAGATGGCGATCGCACTCGGCAACGAGAAGGATGGCCCTCTGGACGTGGAGAAGTCCCGAAAACCCGCAGCATTGGCGGTTCTTTGCGAAAGTTGGCTGAAGTGGGAGGACAAAAAAACGGCAATCATCATAGCCAATGAAACTTTATTTAGCCAAACTTTGGGATTCCCTACATTCTAGTTATTGGTTTGTACCAACGGTGATGGCAACTTTTTCCATCGCCTTAGCATTCGGAACGATCGCCCTCGATCGCATAGGGAGAATTGGACCGATCGAGAATTTAAGTTGGATTTATACCGGTGGCCCAGAAGGAGCTAGAAGTCTACTTTCTGCCATTGCAGGTTCCATGATTACCGTTGCAGGTACCGTCTTTTCCATCACCCTAGTAGTGCTTCAATTAGCCTCCTCGCAATTTGGCCCACGCCTGTTGCGTAACTTTATGCAGGATATCGGCAATCAAATCGTCCTGGGAACCTTCATCGGCACTTTCATTTATTGCTTGCTGGTAATGCGTACCGTGCGGGGAGAAGACTACGACGTATTTGTACCCCAAATTTCGGTCACCATAGGGCTCGGATTAGCAATTGCCGGTATCGGCGTGTTGATCTACTTCATCCATCACGTAGCAACCTCCATTCAAGCATCCCAAGTGATTTCGGAAGTCGGTAAAGATTTAGAAAAAGCGATCGACAGGCTATTTCCCGCCGAAATCGGACAAGCAGCAGATGAGGAACGACTAGTAGCAGAAATACCAACCGATTTCGATCGCACTGCTAGCGCCATCTTCGCTGGTACTAGCGGTTATCTCCAAGCGATCGATAACGAAAAACTAATCGAAATTGCCACAGAAAAAGACTTGTTACTACGCCTTAAATATCGTCCCGGTAACTTTATCGTTAGAGGAAATGTGCTACTAATCGTTTGGCCGGGAGAACGCCTAAACAAAAAACTAGCTAAACAAATTAACCAAGTATTTGCGATCGGCAAACAGCGCACCGAACAGCAAGACATTGAATTTTCCATCAATCAACTAGTAGAAATTGCCCTGCGTGCCATTTCTCCTGGCATTAACGATCCCTTGACAGCCATTCAATGTATCGACCAACTCAGCGCCGGACTTTCTCACCTGGCAGAAAGAGACTTTCCTTCTCCCTATCGGTTTGATGATGAAAAAAAATTACGAGTGATTACTCAAACTTTAACCTTTGCAGAAATTACCAATACTGCTTTTAACCAAATCCGCCAATACAGCAATTCCGATGTGGGCGTCAGAATTCGCCTCCTAGAAGCAATTAGCGCGATCGCCAATCACATCAAGCGCGAAAAAGACCGCGATTGTTTGCTCCATCATGCCGATCTGATCGAAAAAGCCAGTCAAGCACAAATCTCAGAAGAATCAGACCGCCAATATATCCAACATTGCTATCATCTAGCAGTAAAAGCCTTGCGATCGATCGATGCAGCCAATTGTGGGGAGAATTAGCAGATAAACTGATGAGCAGTACTTAAATATTACCCTTCGCGATCGCAGAAAAAGGTTTTTGAATGATTTGGACACCAATCTAAACGAGCGAGTATAGAAAAATTAAATGTAAAGGTTCCACATTATAAACTTCTTTCTTCCCTGGCCCCTAACCCCTAGCTCTATTTTCAACAGAAAAGTTCGTACCCGTACAGAGTAGAGTATAAAATCAACGAGCGGGGCATCCACTCATTAATGTATTTCGTCGCCTCATTTGTGATAAAATAATCCGTTTATAATATATCAATAATGAACGAACAAAAGGAAAAAGCGATCGCGAATTACTATGTGGAAGTTCAATGGAATACTAGGGAGCATCTTCAGTAACTATAAATACTTTTTTAGAAAATGAGGTACCCAGTATTAGGGTATAAAATATGAACCCCAAAAAAAATCTCAGTTTTCGGCTCCCTGAATCTAGAGTTTTGCAATACTTAGCAAAAGTTACTATAGTTGCTATTGCTTACTTTTTAGGGGGAAAACTGGCAGTCTCCATTCCAGGAGTAGCACTCTTAGGCTCGTCCGTATGGCCTCCTGCCGGAATTGCACAAGCTGCACTCTTATTACTGGGAATACGTTATTGGCCAGGAGTAGCTTTGGGGTCATTTTTTTTTGATTTTATAAGTATCAAGGCATCATTAATACTAGCCCTACAAGCTATTTTCGGTTCTACTTTACAAGCTGTTTTTGCAGTTTATTTGTTGCGACGTTTGGGGTTTAGTATCTCCCTCACTCGTCTGATCGATGTTGTCTATCTTGTTTTGTTCGGTGCTGTTATTGCCACTCAAATAAATTCTATTTTAGGGCCGCTCCGGATGGTTTTAACCGGGTTAATAGAGTGGAAACAGTATTGGCAGGTTCGCTGGCATTGGTTTTTAGGAGATGCAATGGGTATCCTAATTTTTACCCCATTATTATTGGTTTTATTCACCAAAAAATCTCCGTCGAATATCAAAAAATTAAATAAAAAACAAACCATTCAAAATATTAGCTGGCTGGTGATTTGGCTAATTTCATTGGTTACCCTAAGTTGGATGGTATTTGGAGCGAAAACTGAAGCAACAATTTCCCGTTATCCTCTAGAATATTTACCGTTTCCCTTCATCATGTGGGGAGCAATTCAATTCGGTCGGCGCGGCGCGGTTTTATCTTCTTTTATCGTATCGAGTATTGCCCTTTGGGGGGCATCGCAAGGCGGAAGTCCTTTTATTGCTAAGGCTGAAAATATTAGTCAGGCTATTTTATTTTTGCAATCATTTTTGGGAGTTATTACCATTACTTCTTTATTATTAGCTGCCACCGTAGCAGAACGCGCTACATCGGAGAATCTGTTGCGACAAAGCGAGATTAAATATCGGGAATTAGTAGAAAATGCTAACAGTATAATTGTCAAAATCGACACTCAAGGTAACGTGACCTTTTTTAATGAATTCGCTCAAAAATTTTTTGGTTTCACCGAAGCGGAAATCTTAGGTAAAAATTTGATTGGCACGATTATTCCCCCAACAGATACTAGGGGGAAAGACCTGGCAGAAATGATGTGCGGGATTTTACAGCATCCAGAGCAATATACTCACAATGAAAATGAAAATATCAGGCGCGATGGGGAACGAGTTTGGGTATCATGGGCTAATAAGCCGTTGTTTGATTGGAAAGGAAATTTTATCGGCATACTTTCTATTGGTACGGATATTACCGAGCGCAAACAAGCTGAATTAGCCCTGCAAAAGTTAAATGAAGAATTAGAGAGTAGAGTAGAAGAAAGAACGGCTAGCTTGGCTGCCACCGAAGCAGAATTGCGAGCGTTGTTTGCTGCCATGACAGACATGATTATTGTGGTGGATCGCCAGGGAAATTGCCTGAAAGTCGTCTCGACAAATCCCAATCATTTGCTCAAAATCGCTACCGAACAAATCGGTAAAAATTTCCAAGAAATCTTCTCTAAATCAGAAGCAGATCGCTTTATTAGCTACGTTCAGCGTGTTTTAAATACCCAAGAAACTGCCCAGTTTGAATATAGTTTATTGCTTAAGGAACAAAGAGTTTGGTTTTCTGCTAATATCTCGCCTTTATCAGATGAAAGTGTGATTTGGGTTGCGCGGGATATTAGCGATCGCAAAATATTAGAAGATAAGCTATCCCAATCTTATGCTGAATTGAATGCTCTTTTGGCATCGATGACCGATATCATACTCGTACTTGACGATCGAGCTAGCGATCTGAAAGTCGTACCGACAAATCCGGGACGTTTATACCCGCCTGACGTTGATATTATCAGTCCGACAGTAGAACAATTTTTAATCGGCGATCGTGTGGAAATTTTTTTAAATCAAATTCAGCAAGCACTAACCACAAAACAAACGGTTAATTTCGAGTACGATCTACCTGTTGGTGATTCTGAATATTGGTTTTTCGCCACGATTGCACCCGTATCTGAAAACTCGGTGATGTGGGTAGCTCGCGATATTACCGATCGCAAACAAGCTGAAGAAGCACTACTCCTAGAAAAAGAAAAATCTGAAGAATTGTTGCTGAATATTTTACCAGAACCAATTGCCAATCGACTCAAAGAAGATCAAAGCGCGATCGCAGAAAGTTTTAATGAAGTAACGATTCTATTTGCCGATTTGGTTGGCTTCACATCTCTTTCAACCAAACTTCAGCCCATTGAATTAGTTAACTTATTGAATCAAATTTTTTCTTCCTTCGACCAAATTATCGAGGAACTCGGTTTAGAAAAAATTAAAACTATTGGCGATGCCTATATGGTAGCCGGAGGTTTACCAATCCCCAAAATCGATCATGCTGAAGCAATTGCAGAACTAGCATTAACCATGCTGGATATCATGCAGCAATTGCAGATCGATACTGGGTATCAATTGCAAATTCGCATTGGCATTAACACGGGAATTGTAGTAGCTGGAGTAATTGGTAAGAAAAGATTTATCTACGATTTATGGGGCGATGCGGTTAATATTGCCAGTCGTATGGAATCTCACAGTATACCTGGATACATCCAAGTTACTTCGGCAACTTACGAGCGATTGAAAGATAAATATTTGTTTGAAAATCGCGGTACAATTTCCGTCAAAGGTAAGGGAGAGATGACTACTTATTTTCTAAAGGGGAGAAAGTTAGCCTAGCAATTTAGTGGTGAGTTTGCTATTAGATAAAGTGCTTTCCAGGTGAATTATTTATGCAGAAAACGGGTTTCTTCAAGAAACCCGTTTTCTATCCTAGAATATTTATCTCTTCTGATTTCATAAATCAAAAGGGATTTTTAAAGCTTATTGGTATTGTGCGTGAGATTTTTTTACCACAGATATCCACAGATAAACACAGATGAACACAGATGTCTATTTAGATTTTTCATTCTATTCTGCATGATAATCATCTATGTCTAGCCGCTTAGAAGGATAATTTCCTTTGATTTCTCGATTGAAGAATTTCCCAGTTGAATTAGATGAGATCATTTCTTCCCATGTTTCTTCATCTACATCTTCATATTGATAAACTGAACCGTTTTTAAATTCAATTTGCAATACTTCACGATCGGGATCGTATCCGACAGCGTTTGCCATCGTAGATTCTACTAAATACATAGGAATTTCTGGTTCTACTCCCGGTAGTTCGTAAAAGTCAACTGAGGCGGATAATTCAGGCGAGTCATCAGATGCGATCGCATTTAGCTGCATCAATCCTTCATAAGCAGCTAAAGGTGCGGGAATCTCAATGACTTCTATGCTATCTCCTCTGTCAATTACTAATCCTAAATAATCATCATCGTGACTGATTGCTAAAATGTTACTTAAGTCAAGTTTGTTTAATTTCACTAGATTTCTCCTTTTTTGGTAGTAGGTGATGGGTAGTAGGTAGTGGGTAGCAGTAAAGAATTTTCCCTACTACCTACTACCTACTACCCATTACCCCTATTTCACTTTGTTCTGATTTTTTGCTTGTTCGATCGCAATATCTTTAATCGCTTGGAAAGAACTGAGATTCGACGAACCTTCGATCGCTTTCACTGCCAAATCTTGTACTTGTTTGAGGGCTGCATCCAATTGTTTGGAAAGAGTTTGAATGCGGGAATCTTGATTTTGAATTGTTTCTTGCAGCGAGTTAATTCGCAATTCGTAAGTACCTTTAGCACCTTCGATTTCTTTATTCAGTAAATCGGATTTGACTTTCGCTTGGTAAGTAGCAATTCCCTTACCTTCTTCCTTAGCACGTTTAATCGCATTTTCCAAGTCTTTTGGCATCGCTTCCACTTTTGCTTTCAGTTCGTTAAATTGAGTTTCTCGTTCTGCGATCGCTTTTTCTCGTTCCGCCCATTCTTTATCCTGAGTTTGTTGTAATTCTTCTAATTCTTGATACAAACGCTTCTTCTCTTGTTCGTATTCTTCATCAGAAAGCTTACGTTGTAAAGTCAAATCATAACTGTATTCTTGATTATCCCGTTGGCGAGTTTTACCAAAAGTTTCATTGCGTTCTTTAATCGTGCGACGGTGTTCTTCCTGTTCCTTTTGCCAAGCCTTCCTTGCTTGAGTTATGGCTTGTTCCACCTCATCTTGACGCTGTTTTAGTTCCTCACCAAAAGCTTTAGAACTATCTTCATATTGTTGAATTAACGTATCTAAACTACCATCAGTTACTTCCAGATTATGCAGTTCTTGTAATTGCGATCGTTCTTCCGTTACCTTCCGTTGCGCTTCCTGAAGTTTGAAAGCTTCCAAAGTCAACTTTTCTGATAAATCGCTAACCGCACCACCAAAATTAAGTTGCAGTTGGTTTAATCCTTCAATAATCGATTCCATCTTTTGTTGATTGGCAACATTCGGTTTGGTAAGTAATTCCGTTGCAGGAGTAGATTTACCGTTACCATTGCCGTTGCGTGTCTCGGTAGGTTTAGGTTCAGGTTTTTGATTCATTTTTGTCTCCAATTCTTTCTTTTCTTGCAATAGTTGGTTAAACGCTTCGAGAATTTCAGCTTTGGTGTTCTTTTCGTTGGGACGTTTGATAGCCATAGTTAAACCTCAAAATGTATTTGGTGAGAAAAGCTCTTTGTGAAATGGGCATCTTGCCCGTTTTCAACATCAACAGTTATGATGAGATTTAAATGCCCAAACTGCCAGGAAAAACAGGCGATGTCTGCAAAAGACCTTTTTCATGATGTAGTCAAGAAAGCTCTCCAAAAAGAGGGCTGGAAAATTACTCACGATCCCCTAACAATTCCCATTACCCGCACAACAAATATGTATATTGACTTGGGGGCGGAAAAAATTATTGCTGCTGATAGAGATGGGCAGAAGATCGCAGTTGAAATCAAGACTTTTTTGACTACATCCGAACTGTATGAATTTCATCTGGCTGTTGGACAATACATCAACTATCGTTATGCTTTGGAGGATCGCGAACCTGAACGGATTTTATATTTAGCTGTGCCATTGGAAATTTACGATGATTTCTTTACAATGCCTTTTGTGCAGAAAGTAATTGAGGGTAGCCAAATCAACTTACTGATTTACGATGTCCAAAGAGAAGAGATTTCGTTATGGAAAACTTAGAGAAATATCGAGCATATATTCAGGAAATTTTGGTGAAATATGCTAACCGCAGTTCATCGAATGAAGGAGTAGAAGCGCAAACTATTTTTGATACCAAGCACGACCATTATCAACTTATTTATGTTGGCTGGCATAACCGACAAAGAGTTTATGGGCCAGTGCTGCATTTAGATATCAAAGATGGCAAAATTTGGATTCAGTGGAATGGAACTGAGGATGATATCGGAAATGAACTGGTAGAAATGGGAGTACCAAAACAGGATATTGTTGTTGGATTTCACCCGCCATATATGCGACAGTTCACAGAGTATGGTGTGGATTGAAAAATGAAACTGAATCCAAGAATGTACTCAGTAGAAAATTGCATTTTACCCTTGATTACACGCAATGAAATTAACGAAGGAACTGCAATCCAGGATTGTATTTTTGAAAAATTTGAGCCATTTTTCTATCGTCGTCCGTAACTAAAAATCCTTCAGTATCCAGATAACAAACTTCACTTTCCAAGTATTCTGCAAGAGTAAGCATCATACTAGTTAGATTTCGATACATCATTGAGAGATCGCACTCGGCAGCAATATCGATAACTGGTGATTCTGGTTGCTGTTCTTCGTTTAACAAAACTGCACAATAACAACAGTTGTCGCAAAGAAATGGAAGTAAGTATTTACCTTCATACACAAGAGGCTCATCCTTGCCAAAATTATCGATGATGCTCAGACATACTTCCACAGATTCAGCCAGAGGTAGAAACTCAAACAGAGGATAAACAGTCGATTTCATCTCTTTGAGAGTACCATTCCTGAATTGGTATAGTTGATAAATTTCTTCAGGTACTTTTCCTGGTAAAGCTTTAATTATTTCTTCAATTTCTTCACGAGTTAGTCCAGGTAGAAATGAATTGGCAAATTCAGGGGTGTACTGCTGTAACCATTTCATGATTCGATTCAGCGCTTCGGTTAAGGTAACCATATATTTCCCTCAACTGGTTGTTCGGCGGTGTGTTAGGCTATTAGCAAAAACTTGATACGGGTAACGATGGAATCTAATCCAATCCGACGAGAATCAGCGCGTGTTTTGATGCACTTGAATGGCGGTTATACCAAAGTTACACTTGAACGGTTTGAAGGTAATGGTTTAGCAAATGGTGGCATTACTTGGGATATTCCAACTCAAAAGATTCCATTCCATCTCAGAAACATTGGTTCTCGCTTTTTAGTAATTGGAAAATTACTTTATTCGCCACAGGATACGATCGAGAAAATTCGCGAAATGTATTTTCAAATCGAAATCGAAGAACTACAGGAAACGAATGATTAAACTGGCAGATAGATAGACTTCTTGCAAAAGTATCGGGGTTAAATTTTTACCACAGATGAAACACAGATGGACACAGATGTAGGCGATAGCCTTCCCGTAGGGTACACAGATGATTTTTGATTTGTCGATCGGCTTTTGCAAGATGTCTGATGTCGGTTATTCTGCTTTTTCTCCTCTGGCTTTTGATGAACTTTCAAAAGCACGCATCGCCAGTTCTTGCGCTTGTCGTAATGTCGATTGCAGTTGAGCGGAAATTTCGGCAATTTGTTCGGTTTGTTTTTGAATCTTTGTCTCAAGAGATTGAATTTGAATCTCGAATCCTTGCTTGTTAGCTTCCCATTCTTTTTCTAATAAATCCGCCTTGACTTTGGCTTCTTGATTAGCATCTCGAATACCTTCTTCCCTGGCTTTCTTAATTGCTTCTTCCAATTCGTTGGGGAATTTAGCGGCTTTAGCTTGATACTCTTCCAATAATTTCTGATTTTTCGCCAAATTACTTTCCCGTTCTGCCCAATTTTTCTGTTTCGCTTGGTTTGTTTGTTGAATATCGCGCTCAATTTGCCGTTTGGTTTCTTCATATTCATCTCTGGCAATTTGGCGCGATCGTTCTGTGTCATAACCGTAATCTTCTTCTTGGCGAGTGCGTTCCCGTTGCAGCAATTCGTTATTTTCGCTGGTGTTAATTTCAAATTCTTGCTGTTCCTGCTGCCAAATTTTTCGGTTTTCGGCGATTTCTTTTTCTAAAGTTTCGCGATCGCTAGTCGATCGTTGTGCCAAAAAGCGCAAATTCTCTTGATGTTCTTGGGTAATTAGGTAAAGCGCGTCAGCAACTACGCGGGTTTGCTGGAGTTCTTGCAAATTCTGGTTTTCAGTTGCGATCGCTCTTTTTAAATCGTCCAGCTTACTAGTTTCTGTCGTTAGCAGCGTGGAAAGTCCGGTAATTGAGTTGCCAAATTCCAGTTGCAGATCCGCCAATCCCCGCACAATGCTATCTGCGGTATATTGAGAAACCGTTGCCAAAACTGTGCGATTTTTCTCTTTTTCCGCTTCTTCTTCTTTAGTGGCGACTCGCGAAGCACTATTGCGGCGTTCTGCCAGAATTTGGTTAAAAGATTCAAAAATCTTCGTTTTGCTGTCTTTACCTACAACTTGTGTCATAATTTTCCCTTAATTGAAAATTGGACAAAAATCCTGCTAGCAAGAGTTGCGATCGCTCTTGCGCTTGCAAGTTACCTAAATACTGAAATTCTGCTAGAGTAGAGTTGAAATGTAAACTGTAGTTTGCATTTCTTGTTTACTACTATAACACCAGTTTTTTGCTTATGCAAGATGTAACGACAAAATTTGTAAACTGGAGTTGTCAAACGACTAACGGTGACTGCTTATGGATGACTTTGCCAAGAAAGTGCGCGATCGCAGACAGCAAGAGAAGCTAAGTCAGCAAGAACTAGCCGATCGAGTCGGAATCTCGCGCAATTACCTATCCCAAATCGAACGAGGACAAGCCAAAAACCTCTCCTGGCAATTGGTAGAAAAGCTGACCTCGATTTTGGGCATTAAAGACGAGACGACGGACAAACAAGAGGAATTGGCAGATATTCCCCCTAGTTTGGCAGAATTTGCCAAAAAAGCCGGACTGCCAACCGATGACACGATCATGCTGGCTCGATTAAAATATCGAGGACAGCAACCCACCACAGCGGAAAAATGGGAACTGCTATATAACGTAATTAAGATGACGGTTCAGTAGTTTTGAGTTTTGAGTTGAGTTATGGAAAACAGGCAAATGGCTAAACCTTTTTGGATAACTCATTACTCAGAACTCAAAGATCCGAACTGGAGTTAAGCCGCGATGCCTTACCGCCATCCGGGAGAGGCGTATTTATCTCGCTGCGGCGCACTCCGTAGCGAGGCGGATGTGTTCGGCTACGTAGAATTTTTGCGGGGCGAGTCGGGATTGATTGACGAACCGCCGATCGATCTAGAGTGCATCTATCGACACTTCGGTATGCCAACACCCATACGTGCGCCTTTGGACGAACAGCAAGGAATTTTGGTAGATAGTCGGACGGGAATCATTTTAATTAAAGAAAATGACCCAATAGTAAGGCAGCGCTTTACAGAAGGTCACGAATTGATGGAATTACTCTTTGATGCTCACGAACAGGTGAAAATTGGTAGTGTTTTGCCTAGTTGGAGTGGAGAGTATAAAGAGCGATTATGCGATCGAGGTGCAGCAGATTTACTGATGCCAGAGTCGTCTTTTTTACCACGGTTGCGAGATTTGGGGATTTGTTTGAATACAGCGCGATCCCTAGCCAACCTCTACCAAACCTCCCTACTAGCAACTATGGTAAGAATGATGCAGCAAGGATGTGGCAACTACGCTTTGGTAATGTGGCATTGTGCGTTAAAACCAAGGGAAGTCAAGGAACTATCTGCCAAAGAAATTTCACCTCAAAAAAAGCTGCGGGTGTGGTGGCGCACCCAAACAAAAGATTGGACTGGCGGTTTTATTCCCAAAGATAAATCGATTCCCCACAATTCTTTGATTTCCTACGCTTATGTTAGTGGACAACCTTATAGCGGTAAAGAAAAAATACATTTAGGTTGGGGTTTTATTGACTGTGATGTAGAAGCAACCCCCATTCAAATTGGCGATAAATATTGTGTTTTATCTTTGTTGCGGTTAGGCAATGTTTGAGTTGTGGATTTAGATTATTTTTTACCACAGATGTCCACAGATAAACACAGATGAACACAGATGTTTCTGTAGCCTTTTTGCGTGGAAACAGATGTTATTCAAGGTCAAAATAAATCATGCCTCATACTGACATTCACTATAAGTATAAAACTCCTATTTTCGCCAAGGCCATTTTGTCCCCATTTCAGTCATTGCAGAGAAAATGAGATATATAATGAGAAAACCAACACCAGCCAAAAAAGCAAGTAAATCGTTGTCCATAGAATTCAGTTTAAAATAAAATCTCACCCTCAAACAAGTAAAATATCGCTCAAAATCAGATTATACTGATATACCATCTTAGATCTAGCTCTACATCTGTGTTCATCTGTGTTTATCTGTGGACATCTGTGGTAAAAAAAAATTTATATCCACTTTTCGGATAAGCTCTTAATATCATCTTATGACACAACCTAACCTTCCTCAAAACACCGATATCAAAACAACATCAACTAAAAAGAAAGGAAAATCTCTTCCGCCCAAAATCATCATCTGGCTGGGAAAATTTGTCTGGACTACCATCTGGCAAATCATGATGTCAAATTTAGCACCTCGCAATCAAACAGGAGAATATATTCGCCCCAGCAGCCAATTCCGCAATTTTATCGAAAAAGAAGAAGGAAATAACTACCCACCAGCCACCGGACGCTATCAATTATTTGTCGGAATGGGTTGTCCTTGGGCACATCGCACCTTGGTAGTCAGGACTTTGAAAGGTTTAGAAGATGCGATTTCAGTTGCGATCGTATCTCCTTCACCCATCGAAGGCGGTTGGGTATTCAACCAGGAAGAAGAAGGTTGTCGTACTCTGGCAGAACTGTATCAACTGGCACAACCAGGATATACCGGACGTTCCACCGTACCAGTTTTATGGGATAAACAAACAAAGACGATCGTGAATAACGAAAGTGCAGAAATCATCGTCATGTTAAATTCTCAATTTAACGAGTTCGCTAAAAATCCCAACCTCGATCTTTACCCAGAAGAACTCAAAGAAAAAATTGATTATTGGAACGAAAAAACTTATCATTCAGTTAATAACGGCGTATATCGTTGCGGCTTTGCTCAAACCCAAGCCGCTTATGAAACAGCTTGCAATGAATTATTCACAGCTTTAGATGAAATTGACGCAACACTTGCAAATAGCCGATATCTTTGTGGGGATAAATTAACTTTAGCAGACGTGCGTTTATTTACAACTTTGTTCCGCTTTGATATAGTTTATTACGGCTTATTTAAGTGCAACCGCAAACGCATTCGTGACTATCAAAATTTAGGGCCATATTTACGGGATTTGTATCAACAGCCTGGGGTGGCAAATACTTGCGATCGCGAAAGCGTCAAACAAGATTATTACGGCAATCTGTTTCCCCTAAATCCCGGTGGAATTATTCCTTTAGGCCCAGATATGGACAACCTTTTAGAACCACACGATCGCGGATGAAGGAGTCAGAACTTAGAATTCAGGAGTCAGGAGTCAGAATTCAGAATAAAGAATCTTAAATACTTGCTTCTGAATAACTCTCAAATATAACCTTGGGGTGTAGTAAAAAAAGAAAGAAGTAGTAAAAGATAAAAAATTATTAGCTTTATTTATTTTTTACTTCAATCTCACACCCAATTAAAACGTGATGAACGATCTAAACACAACCGAGGAAAGAAAAGAACTTCAAAAAGAACGAAGTGAAATACTCGAACAACTAGAAGACTGGCTAGAAACACCAATGCTACTACTAGGTTTAGCATGGTTAGCTTTATTAGTTGTCGATTTAATCTGGGGTTTAAATCCCATTTTAGAAGTTATTAGCAACGTTATTTGGATTATTTTTATACTCGATTTCGCATTAAGATTTACCATAGCCGATCGCAAAATTGCTTATATCAAACAAAGCTGGCTAACCGCCCTTTCCCTGATGTTACCAGCCTTGCGCCTTTTCCGAATCGCGCGAGTTTTTCGCTTACTAAGAGCAACTCGCGGAGTACGACTGGTGCGAGTTATTACTTCGTTAAATCGAGGAATGCGATCGCTTAGATCCAGTATGGATAGACGGGGTTTCGGTTACATCGCTGCTCTAACTTTAGTCGTAATTTTAGTCGGCGCAGCGGGAATGTATGCCTTTGAAAATAATACCCCAGATGGGCGCGGATTACATAATTACGGTGCAGCCTTATGGTGGACGGCCATGCTGATGACCACGATGGGATCGGAATATTGGCCGCAAACTCCAGAGGGAAGAGTACTTTGTTTGATACTGGCGCTGTATGCTTTCGCTGTTTTTGGCTACGTAACGGCAACACTCGCCACCTTTTTTATCGGTCGCGATGCAGAAAACGATCGAGCAGAAATCGCAGGTACCAAATCTATTACTGCCTTACATGAAGAAATTGCCGCATTACGTGCTGAAATTCAAACTCTTACCCGTCAAAAATCAACTGAGGGATGAAAGATAAAGTATCCGCAAAAAATTAACCAATACATTAGAAAAAATCATGCTGAGTACTAATTGGCGAGGTTATCGAATAGCGGCTTGGCTCGGACAATTTTTCCTGGCGATCGCATTCGTATTTACCTTATTTCAAGGTAATTGGTTAGCAGCATTTACACTTGCTTGCTTTCTATCAGCTTCATTAGCCTTTGTTGCAATGGAACAGCAACTCCCTACTCTGTTCGATTTCCTATTTGTAATAGCTGCTTTACTAAATGCAGGTGGTTGGGCTTGGGGTTTATTTTACCAGCCAGGGCCATATGATGAAATTACCCATGCGTTTACCACTTTTTCCATTACCTTGGCAGTTAGTTTTTTAGTTTATACCCCCATGCTTAACCTGTTTCGCAATCATCGCGTACTGTACATTTTAACAATTGCTAGTTTTGGGATTAGTATCGGTGCTTTATGGGAGATCTTTGAATGGGCTACCCAGTTAATTAATGATTTGAATGACACGATTGTAGACTTAATTATGGATACCCTTGGTGCCTTCCTAGCAGCATTAATTAGTCTTTGGGCATTACAAGAACGAACTCGACCACAAACAAGAGATGTCGATCGCAAAATATCTTCTCTGCGCTAATCGATCTTTTTGTCTTAATTAATCCCGATGCAACCAATCTAGTAATCCCAGTGCAGCTAAAATACCTACAAAATGACCCGCCAGCGTATTAACATTTGCTACTGCCACAAAAACATCCAGCGCTCTGACAATTTTATTGGCATCCGTAATCGCTACCCCTGGCGGTTGAGAAACTGATTTCGCTACCATTACTCCTAACGTTGAACCGCCACCCAAAAGACATAAAAATATCCCTACTAAACCCACAATTGTCGCCAATCGCAACAATTGCATGGTATCTGCTTTGCTGGGATGGGTTACCGGATTAGGACTTGCTAAACGTTTGCCAATGCGAGTATAACGGAAAGCTAAAAATACACTAAAGCACAAGGCTAAAAATCCAGCAATAGCCCAAAATATCCCAACCCCTATTCCGGGATTAGTTTCATCGGCGAAGTTACGCCCCGAAATCGAAAACAACAAAGCTAAACCAGCAGAAGTTGCTAGTCCTAATTCAATCCAAAAACCAATCCAACCTACCCAGCGAAATATGCTAGAAATTCTTTGTTTCGTTGGAGAAACTAAAGTTTTTTCTGGTTGAGTTTGCATATCTACCATCAACAATAGCCCAATATCTACTACTCTTATATGCTAGATATAATAATTAGCATATACCCCCGCCTACAGAAATAAAGTATTTAATTTTTGAGTTTGCATTAATCTTATAACTAAAGATTGATTATCATTTGTTTATTTATTGGTAAGTTTACTTCTTGACCGACCAAATCGGTAACTTTGTTACTTCTTGTAAGGTTAAATCTACATAAGTAGTTCCATCCTTATTAAAAAGCGCTAGACCAAAATAACCAGAAGAACCATCATGAGCTTGCGGACCAGTAATATATGCTTTATAGCGACCGGAAAGCACGGCTTGATTAAATGGAGAACCCACAGTCCAAGGCCATCGGGATGGAAAAATAATACCTCCTATATCCTCAATCCAATCTCTTTTTCCTCGCAAATGATAGATATTTTTTGGTGCGTTGAAACCTTTGTCGCCAGCAAATACACCTCCAATAGAAACTACCGTAATTTCAGCATTATCTAACCATTCGTGAAGATAGGGAACAGCGCCTAGTGCTACTTGTGCGCCTCCGCTAGTACCGATCAAAATAATTTTAAAAGTTTGATTATTAGATAATGGAATTGGGTGCGTTGCTTGCATTCGATCGATGATCGCACTTGCAATTCCTTGATTGTAGACAGGGCCATAGCGATCGTCTGCGGAAATAGCAAATCGCCAAAGATTGCGAATTTTAATCAGAATATCTGCCATTTCTAACCAACCATCTGCCCGTTCTGCAAAGCGCCATAAAGGTGCTAATAATCTTTGTCCTCCCAAACTTTCGTTTGCTGCTGAATAGGGGAAAACATCCCGAACTGCCACGCAATTAGGATATCTCTTCTCTAAACGATTTAAAAATTGTTCTTCCCCTGGTGTTAATTCATTAGCAGAAAAGTCTCCTACTCCTGGTAAAAAGACAATATAACAGTTTATATTGGCAGATTTAGTAAGAGAATTAGATGTTTTTTGTAAAGATATTTTTTTGAATTGATTTTTTTTAATACCTAAACTTTCAGCACCTTCTTGTATCCACCAGACGAGAGTTCCTACTGGCGAAATAGTACCCCACGCTAAAAGTAATAATCCAGCTATTATCAGTAATTTTAAACTTCCACTCCGAAGCCAAATAAGTAGTTTGACTAATAAGTTAAACATAGTTTTATCTGGAATTTATCTAATATTTTATGAGTTAACTAATTATTTAAGGAAATTTAATTAATACTGGTTGTGTTTATATTTAGTGAAACCTTATACTGATGTAGTAGTCATCTACCTAAAGGATTAAATTAGCCCGTGAGTAGCAGTCAATCAAAAAGTGGGTTACGTAAAACTATTTGGAACGCGCTAATTTTGCAAGCAGACTTTTATGAAAATGCTCGCAATACTCCTCAAACTAAACGAATATCACTAACGATCGTATGTTTAGCAGCTTTATCCCATGCGATTGGTAGTGGTGTTATTTTATTGATTAATTTAGCAACCTTGCCGATTTTAATTTTGTCACTTTTAATTGACTGCTTGAGTATTATGGCAGGATACTATTTTTGGACTTTCAGTATTTCTAAAATAGCAGAATGGCTTAAAAGAAATGACGTAACTTTTCAAGAATTATTGATTCCAATCGGCTATGCCTATTCTCCTCAAGTACTAAATTTTTTAACCGTAATCCCTTTGCTAGGAAAACAAATTGAATTACTCTTATCTGTTTGGAGTTTGCTAGCGGTAATTGTGGCAGTGCGTCAAGGTTTGGATATTAAAACTCGTTGGTCAACTTTGATTTGTTTAGTCGGGTGGCCTTTGATTCAAATAGCGATCGGCTTTATCCAGGCTTTCGAGCAGTATCTCGTGAAATTAGGTAATTAATATCAGCTTTGAGAAAGATACCTAAATGCTCCATCTTTGGCAAATTTATAGATAATATTTTTCAGCTTTAAAAAGTGGAATGAGTTTGGTAAAGCTTTTGCTAGCAGTTTCACAACCTTTAGAAAGTGGTTCTATTCTAGCTGTCTTAACATTTCTGTTAGCGGCTTTCTTAGCGATCGTACATATCTATGCGGGTAAACTCCGCACTCTTCACACCATACCTCGCAGTCGTTGGCTTTCCGCTGCAGGTGGAGTATCGGTGGCTTATGTGTTCGTTCACATTTTCCCAGAATTGCAAAAAGGGCAAACAGCGATCGAACAGCTAGATCATCCGATCGTCAGTTTCCTAGAACATCATGTATATCTTTTAGCTCTTTTCGGCTTTGCTGCTTTTTACGGATTAGAAAGAATTGCCATATTATCCCGTCAGCGTAATCGGGAGGAAGGACAGAAGGACGCTACAAGTGCTGGTGTCTTTTGGCTACACATTAGTTCGTTTGCTATTTACAACGCGCTGATCGGTTATTTACTCCTCCACCGTGAAGAAGTCGGGTTTTTGAGCTTATTGTCATTTTTTATGGCAATGGCACTACATTTTGTGGTTAATGACTATGGTTTGCGCGAACATCATAAAAATGCCTATAAGCGAATTGGTCGCTGGATATTGGCAGTTGCAATTTTTGTTGGCTGGGTAATTGGCTACGTAACGGAAATCCACCAAGCTGCGCTGGCAATGCTGTTCGCTTTCTTAGCAGGAGGCGTAATTCTGAACGTGCTTAAAGAAGAACTACCAGAGGAACGGGAAAGTCGCTTTTGGGCTTTTGCTGTTGGTACTGCTATCTATGCAGCTTTGCTAGTAGCAGTTTAAAAAGTTGTCTGACGATCGCATAACGCAGCGTTCGATCGCTCGTTCCCATCACACCATTCTAAAATCCTATTCCATGCCCACCAAGGGTCTGGATCTTTGGCTTGGCGCTGACAAGCTCGGCTGCTAATATACCCCACATGACCGCCGTAAGTAGTAATTAACAAATCAATATCAGGATTCGGAGCGCAAGCCGCTTGTAGATCGGGTACGATCGTCGGATCGAATAAAGGATCGTCCGCAGCGTAGAGAATGTAAGTTGGTTTTTTCAGATGACTTAAAAAAGGTAGAGGACTGCTAGCTTCGTAATAAGCTTCTACCGAAGGAAAACCCAAGCGATCGATCACCAGTTCCCGATCGAATCCCCAAATACTATTTGCCCTTGCGATCGCATCCGGATCGATTTCCTTTGGATGTGCAGCGTAAATCCGCCCAGCCAGTTTTTTCAGTTCCCGTGCGATCGCCTTCTCCAAATACCTGCCCCAAGGATGTTTCACCAAATAAGACAAAGAACGATTAGAATCCAAATTCGGACAAATCACCGCCGCCCCAGCAATATCTCTTGACTCTGACTCCTGCGCTGCTTTCACTCCCCAAAGAGCCAATTGTCCCCCCAGCGAAAAACCAGTCAGCCAAAAAGGAGCCGGACAACCCATACTTTTAGCTTGTTCCGCAATACAAACAAAATCCCTTCCCTCGTACAACCCATCAGAAGTCAACGCCGGAGATAACTCTGCCGTTTTACCGTGCGCCCGCCAATCAAACAAAACTACTGCATAGCCCCTGGCAAAGGCTTTGCGTCCCAACAGCCTGAGAAACCATTGATTATCTAGCGAACCCGTAATACCGTAAGTGCCGACGATCGTACCGCGAGCATTCTTCGGGATAGCAATCAAGCCAAAAATCGGTATCCCGCCAAATCCTGTAAAAATTGTTTCCTGGTACTCCGGCTCTTTCTCAGTAATAGTACCCTCCCAGTTGCGACTTGCCCACAGGGAAGCGTAAAGAGTCATCAACAAACCGTTCTTGAGAGAATTTGGTGGGGTATAGGCAACAGTTGCCATATTTAAAGGAATGTAAACAATTTGAAACGATCTTAAAGTTGACGTACTCCCCTGATTAAAAATCAAGGGGATTCTCAAAGGATGTTCCGAGACATGGCTAAAGCCATGCCTATCCACCCTTCTTCCTGCTTCTTTGACTCTTAACTAGACTCTTACCAGTCCCCGTCAGACCGTCTCCACAGGCAATTTGCTCCACGCTGCGTCCCAGCGCGTTGACCCCTCTATTACGGATCACTTGTGCTGCTGCCACATCTCTATGTGTTTTGTAGCCGCATTCAGGACAAGAATGTATCCTATCCCCTAATTCTTTCTTCCCAGTGTGGCCATCACATTGAGGACAAACTTGGGAGGTGTAGTCTTTATCTACTTTGGCAAAATACACACTCCGTTTCCAACACACCCATTGCAAGATTGAGACAAACTGCCCAAATCCAGCATCAAGAGTATGTTTACAAAACATTCCTCTAGCCCATACACGGAAATCAATATCCTCAACAAAAATCATTCCTGCATCGTCGCAAAGTTGATGAGCTAACTTAAAATGCCAGTCTTTGCGAGTATCAGAAATACGTTGGTGTAACCTGGCAATTTTCCGATTTAGTTTATGCCGATTGTTTGACCCTTTCTGCTTTTTCTTCAGTCTACGCTG
Source organism: Leptolyngbyaceae cyanobacterium (assembly GCA_036703985.1). Taxonomy (GTDB): domain Bacteria; phylum Cyanobacteriota; class Cyanobacteriia; order Cyanobacteriales; family Aerosakkonemataceae; genus DATNQN01. The sequence goes on along the minus strand of DATNQN010000022.1, from coordinate 15,130 downwards.
TAGCAATTTCAGCTTACGGTGTAGTGTCTGAAGAAATCTAGGACGTTCAATCAGTTCACCATCAGAAGTCGCAGCAAACTTGTCTAAACCTAAATCAATACCTCTGGGATTGCCAGAAGCAACAGGACTAGGAATATCAACATTGCATTCCAGGGTAAACATTAGGAAATACCCAGAAGCTTTGCGAACGACACGAACTTGTTTGACCGCAAAACCATCGGGGATTTCCCGCGACTTTACATACTCCACCCAGCCAATTTGAGGCAATTTAATTTGATTGCCTCTCAATATTTGACCTTCCCCAAGCTGAGGGTAAACGTAAGAGCGCATTCTGTATCGATTCTTGAAACGAGGAAAACCCATTCCTTTGCGTTTCATGTCGATCAAAGCGGTTTCTAGTTTTCTCAACACCTGTTGCAACACTTGGGCATTCACAGTTTTTAGCTCTGGATATTGCTTTTTGGCGATTGTCAAAGACTTGGCTTGAGTATTGTAGTTTGGGTATGGTGCCGAAGCCGGAATAATGTACTCAGAAGTGATTGAACAAGCATTAACAGGAGACTTACGGGAGTTGATCCAATCCTTACGTTCACGTAACGCAAAGTTCCACACTTGGCGACAAACATCAAGTGTGTGTTCAATTAATTTAATTTGCTCGTTTGTAGGATTAGCTTTGTATTCGTAAGTCTGAGTTAACACTATTCATCACCTCCTACAAAATTATATCACGTTTTGTAGGAAATTTACGATCGAGGGAAACAAAGGGATTTATCCCTTTGAGTCGGGTTTCACCCCCTCGCTGAAGCGGAGGGGTTCTCACCCTCCTGTCATTTTCTGATAGCAGCAAATCCGCGATCGTATCCCTCTCCCTCTCTCTTCCCCTTCATTTCTTCTCTTCCCTGGCCCCTAGCCCCTAGCCCCTAGTTTCTGCTTTTTCCTCTCCGAACAAGGCTATATATTATAAGTTGTCACCCAGCAAAAGCTATAAAGTTTAGATAAAAATGACCTAGTTTTAGAAAGAATTTAGAATCCTTGCTTATAATCTGTACAGGAATCTTAGGATGCCGCAACAGGTTCTTAATAGAACCTTAAAAAAACACGTTATCAAAGCTATATAATGATGCCTCGGATACTCGTCATCGACGATGACCCCGCTATCTCAGAATTAGTTGCCGTCAACCTAGAAATGGCTGGATACGATGTCAGTCAGGCAGAAGACGGCATCAAAGGTCAAGCACTGGCCGTCCAAATACAGCCAGACCTGATTATGCTAGATTTGATGCTGCCCAAAGTTGATGGCTTTACAGTTTGTCAACGCTTGCGTCGGGATGACCGTACAGCAGATATTCCAGTGCTAATGTTAACGGCTTTGGGTCAAACCCAAGACAAGGTAGAAGGCTTAAACGCCGGTGCCGATGATTACATGACCAAGCCGTTTGAAATCGAAGAGATGCTAGCACGGGTAAGAGCTTTACTGCGGCGAACCGATCGCATCCCCCAAGCTGCCAAACACGCCGAAATCCTGAATTTCGGCCCCCTTACTCTAGTTCCAGAGCGATTTGAAGCAATTTGGTTCGGTCAGACCATCAAACTCACTCATCTAGAATTCGAGTTACTCCACTGCTTACTTCAGCGTCACGGTCAAACCGTTTCTCCCAGCGAAATTCTCAAAGAAGTCTGGGGTTATGACCCAGATGACGATATCGAAACCATTCGGGTACACATCCGCCATTTGAGAACCAAACTGGAGCCAGACCCACGTCATCCTCGCTACATCAAAACCGTCTATGGTGCGGGTTATTGCTTAGAATTACCCAACCGCGAACAAATTGCCAACGAGCAGGAAGTATCAAATGTAGAATAATTAAATTTCTGTGACAAACTTCCTTTTCCAACCCCAGCGCCCGAACTACTTTGACCAAAAAAATTTAGTTGAAGCAAGTCGAATCGTTGAACCAAGAATTCCCCGTTTAGCTAACGCGCTAGCGGGGAATTTTCAACTTAATTTCCACCATGCCAAACATACTCCCAAAATTAAAAAACTAATTACGCTAACAGGCTCGGGAACGGAAACGGTATTGGCAGCTACTATTGTGCCGTATAAAGATGCCTTAGTAGTACTTCCTTCGGGTGAATTAAATTCGTTGAGAATCGTTTGACCCTCATCAGTAGAAAAACCAATCAACTGAAGCGTGTAATTAGTTCCTTGGTAATTGAATTTGTGGTCGGAAACCCCATCTGTAGCAAAACGCAGGATGTCTCCATCGAGAACCGGATCGCCTGTAGTATTAGGTCGATTTAGAATGTCAAATAAAAAGTTGAAAGTTTCGTTATTGCTGAAAGGAAGAGTAAGAGACAGATTGAGATTGAGGGGAAAATCACCATCGAAGTTCGAGTAAACGTATGTAGAGCCGTTCCGGTACGATAACTCGCCAATTTTGAATAAGCTATCCGTACCAGTGATGAAATTTTCCCCATCGAATTGAACATAGCTGGTCAAATTCCCCGGCGATGGAATACCCCAAGTTAAACGGTTATTCGTACCACCATCATGGCTGGTGATGGAAAAAATTGATGTGGGATTGGGAGTAAGGGGTGCTCCCCATTCACCAGCCGATTCTCCCGTGAAATCGATCGCTAGCGCTGGCGCTGGTAAGCCCATTAACGCAACAAAGACCCAAGAAATTTTAGATAGCTGAATAATTCTGTCTAAATGAAATTTCATATGGGTTAATCAAAAGCCAACTTCTTCACCTTAGTAGAAACACGTAAAAACGAATGGCCTATACTTAAGTATTTATGAAATCTTTATCAAAAATTTATTAGAAATTTATAAATTATCAATAATATTACTGAATTTTAAATTAGCCCAATCTATCACGGGACTTAGGCATGGGAGGACAGGCGTAGGGGTTCACTCTGGCTGATAAATTAAGCATTTGACAAATAATCTGAGTTCAAAACCCGCCCCTACAACCCTTAATAGTTGGTTATTTTGCGTAAGTCCTGTTAAAGTTAAAAGCCCCCGTTCACCATAAAAATTGGTATAACAGGGGCTAATTTTACTAAATTTTAATCGAGGACGATCGCGATCCTGCGTCTATCTATGGAGCTAGCGCATTACCGCGCAGCAAACTACCGATCGTCTTTGCCGTAATCTTCATTTGAATCAAAGGATTGGCTGGAACAACAGTTTTGTACAGGTAGCTATCAAAAGTTAGCTTCTGCACGTCTTTGTCCGAACACATTTCCACGAAAGCTTCGCGGGTAGCATCCGTGCGATAAAATACGGTTTGCAGAATATCCAGCACCTTGTAGGTGAGGCCGTATTTCTTATCCCAGCGCTTCAGATAAAGCTTGAGGTCGGCTTCCGTAGGAATACGGGTACCGCCTTGGGAAGTTTCCACGATCGTTTCCGCACACATCCGAGCGGACTTGGCAGCAAAGTAAATTCCTTCCCCGGAAGACTTAGTAACCGTACCGGCAGCATCTCCCACCAAAGCAACTCGACCGACTACCCGACGCGGACGGGGATGTTCTGGGATGGGGTGAGCTTCTACTTTGATAATTTCACCGCCAGCCAGTTTTTTAGCAGCGCGTTGGCGAATTCCAGCTTGCAAGTCCTTGATCATCGACTTGTTTACCTTCATGGTGCCGGTACCGACAGCTACGTGGTCGTATTTGGGGAACACCCAAGCGTAGAAGTCGGGGGATACGTCAGTACCGACGTACATTTCTGCCAAATCTTGGTAATAAGCCATTTTGTCTTCGGGAAGACGAATTCGCTCTTGGAATGCGATCGCGTAATTGTAATCCCCAGCATCAATTGCTTTAGCAATCCGAGAATTCGCCCCATCTGCCCCGATCACCAAATCGACCTTCAGGGTTTTCATTTCCCCTTCCGCGTTGCCATTTGAGTGATCCGCGTAGTGGAGAGTGTAAGGGTCGGTGTTGTTCGTGGGAATATCTAGTTTATAAACAGTGCCGTTAATTAGGGATGCCCCTAACTTAGCAGCCCGATCGCGCATGAAGCCGTCTAAAACTTCGCGACGGCACATACCAATATATTCTTCTTGTTTTATTAGATTGATATCAACCTCAATATTCGAGGGCGAGATCATCTTCATTTTTCTCACCCGCCGATCGATAATTTCCGGTGGCAAGTCAAACTCGCTCACCATACACAGCGGGATAGCACCGCCACAAGGCTTAGCATTATCTAGCTTGCGCTCGAACAGGTAAGTTTCGATCCCTGCTTTTGCCAGTATTTCAGCGGCTGAGGAACCAGCTGGGCCTCCTCCCACAACAGCAACCCGTAATGTCAAAGGTTTTCTCCCAATCTCTTTAACCTACAAGGTCAGATGGTATCACGGACTTTTGCTTTGCCCCACCCCAGTTGTATTGAATGTGAATGAAATGCAACATTCCTTAATATTTTGTGAGGGGACAGGGGGATCTGGAGATTTGAAGAAGAATTCTGACTCCTGACTCCTGACTCCTGAATTCTTTTCGGTAAAAAATAAGTTAATTTTTATCCTTCAGACTTCATACTCCATACTGAATCAGCGCAATTCCTACTCCGGCTGATTTCCTCCTATGTAAAAATTAGAAAGTAATAATCAACAAATCTAAAATAAATTTTTATCCCATTTATTTCTTCTTTTAGGAGAGGTAATTCCTAAACAATTTCCTTGATTGTCAAACTCAACAAGAAGTTCTTACTTAACTTTTTTCATGGCAATTAAGCCAAAAACCAGAGCTTCGTCATTCGATTTTAGATGCGAGGATTTTAGATTTTAGATTGACTGGAGCCTTAAAAGGACAGAGCTTGAAATAAGCGAGAATTTCTTTGATGATTCCCCTTCAAAGGGGAGGCTTGAAACCCTTTTTTCCGGTCATTTTTTTGTAGCTTGGGTAGAGTGAAGCGAAACTCAACATATTCGTGCTAGTTCGTTGCCTCGAATCAACCCAAAAATCAAGGCATTTTTCGATTTAGCGAACGGATTGCCTAACTAAGCAGCCACACCCAGTTCTGCCCGAAAACCAAATTTTTTTAGCTATAGTAGCCTAATCTATGGTAAATATACAGTAAACCTATCGCTTAACCGGAGATTAACTTTCTAGAAATACAATTAACCGATCGAAAGGGGAGCGGTCATTTCACGAAACGAGCGCCAGACAATAGTTTGACGAAACTAACCAATAAATATACTGTTTGCTGAGGTTGTAACTGTGGGTATCGTTGTTGAAAACGTAACTAAAAATTTTGGTAAATTCAAAGCCGCTGATAATGTCAGCTTGGAAGTCAAGAGCGGCACTCTAGTAGCTCTTTTGGGGCCATCCGGATCGGGTAAGTCAACCCTACTGCGATTAATTGCCGGATTGGAAACTCCAGACAGTGGCAGAATCTGGATTACAGGGAAAGATGCCACCTACACCAGCGTCCAAGAGCGGCAAATCGGATTTGTCTTTCAGCACTATGCTTTGTTCAAGCACATGACAGTGCGGCAAAACATTGCCTTCGGTCTAGAAATCCGCAAAATGCCGAAACACCAAATCAAGGCAAGAGTAGAAGAACTACTAGACCTGATCCAATTAAACAGCTTAGGAAATCGTTATCCCTCTCAACTTTCTGGAGGACAAAGACAAAGAGTTGCATTAGCCAGAGCATTAGCAGTTCAACCACAAGTATTACTGCTCGATGAACCTTTCGGTGCTTTGGATGCTAAAGTGCGAAAAGACTTGAGAGCTTGGCTGAGAAAGTTACACGATGAAGTACACGTGACAACGGTGTTCGTGACTCACGACCAAGAAGAAGCAATGGAAGTTGCCGATGAAATCGTGGTCACCAATAAAGGTCGCATCGAACAGGTAGGTACGCCAGCGCAAATTTACGACCACCCAGCCACCCCATTCGTAATGAGCTTTATCGGTCCGGTGAACGTTTTGTCTAGCACTTCTCGCCTCTTCTCAAATCAAGGGATCGAGTCTACCCAGTCGGAGATTTTCTTACGTCCCCACGATATTTTAGTGGAACTGCAACCAAATGGCAGTACCGCACCTGCTAGAGTTAGCCGCTTGATTAATATCGGTTGGGAAATTCAGGCTGAGTTAATTTTGGATGACGGTCAAGTACTGGTGGCACATTTGAGTAGAGATCGTTTCAAAGAGTTAAATTTAGAGCCACAACAAAGAGTTTACGTCAAACCAAAAGAAGCGAAGTCTTTTCCACTGTACTATTCAATTTAGCTCTGCTCGCAGCAGATCGTTTTGTCCGGAGTCGCAAATACGTATTGCGTACTCCATTGTTAGCCGTTATCGTTAGGTCTGAAGCAATTCCATTTAAAAACTAGCGGCTGCTAGCTTTCAGATGGAAATAAATCTAAAATCTAAAATCCTCGCATCTAAAATCGATCGACGGCTAACACTTGTTTGAAAAAATAATGAATCTAATGACTGGGTTTCCTTTTTTTACTAGAAAAATTCCTTCTTTTGCCAAGTATTTCGGTTTGTTCTGCCTTTGTTTTCTGTTAGCGGTTAGTTGCGGTCAACGTCCGAATGCTTCTGGGCCAACTACTACTCCTAATGTAGCGACTACCAGTAGCGATCGCTTAATCGTCGGTACCACTCTCAAACCGCGTACTATCGATCCCGCTGACGCTTACGAATTGGCAGCTAGCAACGTTCTCTACAGTTTAGGCGATCGCCTTTACACTTACAAACTAGGGACGGACGAAATCATCCCCCAACTTGCTACGGAACTCCCCAAAATCAGCGCCGATGGTTTAACTTACACGATTCCATTGCGTCAGGGCGTGGTTTTTCACGATGGCACACCTTTTAATGCCAAAGCAATGGCATTTTCCCTCGATCGTTTTATTAAAAACGGTGGGAAACCTTCCTCCCTGCTTGCCGATATCGTCGAATCCGTTAAAGATTCGGGAGAATATGAGTTAACTATTAAACTGAAGAGTCCTTTTGCTCCCTTTCCTTCTTTGTTAGCTTTTGCAGGTGCTTGTGCGGTTTCGCCAAAAGCTTATGAAATTGGCCCCGGTAAATTTACTCCTACTAAATTTGTGGGAACTGGCCCTTATAAATTGGTAGAATTCAGTCCAAACTTCATTCGTTTAGATGCGTTTGACCAATATTGGGGTGAAAAACCACCTAATAAGGGAATTGATTTTCAACTTTTAAGCAGTTCCGCTAACTTATATAATTCCATTCGGACTGGTGCAGTAGATATTGCTTACCAAAGTTTCGATCCCGGTCAAATTACTAGTTTGAGAAATCAAGCATCTTCTGGAAATTGGAATGCGATCGAAGCGAAGGGAAATGTAATTAGCTACATGACTCTGAATACTCAATCGGAACCACTGAATAAGCCAGAAGTGCGCCAAGCGATCGCATCGCTGATTAACCGCAAACTTTTAGTAGAAAGGATTCTCGCAGATCAGGCCACACCAGCTTTTACCATGATTCCCAATACCTTTGCGGTGTCTAAGCCAACTTTCCAGGAAGCTTATGGAGATGGGAATATTACAAAAGTGAAAGAACTCCTTGGCAAGGCGGGATTTTCTAAAGAGAAACCTTTGAAATTAGAGGTTTGGTATCCTTCCGGTTCCGCAGTTCGCCAACAAGTTGCCAGCACTTTAAAAGAATATGCTACTCAGCAATTAGAAGGTGTGGTAGAAATTCTACCCCAAACCGTCGAATCGGCAAGTTTCTTTGCCAATATTCGGAAAGGCGTTTATCAAAGTGCTTTGGTTGATTGGTATCCCGATTTCTCAGATCCAGATAATTACATTCATCCTTTGGTGAGTTGTAGTAAAGGTTCTGCCGAACAAGGCTGTCAAGAAGGTGCTAGTAAATCTCAAGGATCGTTTTACTATAGCGATCGCATGAATCAATTGATTCAACAACAACGCAGTGAAAAAGACCCGGCAAAACGCCAACAAATATTTAGCGAAATTCAAGATTTACTCGCTAAAGACGTACCTGTAATTCCTCTTTGGCAAAGCAAAGATTATGCTTTTGCTAAAAAAGGATTAGAAGGCGTTCAGTTAGATCCGATTCAACAATTACCTCTTTGGGAAATTAAAAAGGTTTAGAGTTGGGCATTTTTTGCGCCGATCCGAAAAGTAATTTTTAGGGGTGGTTTACCACAGATATCCACAGATGAACACAGATGAACACAGATATAGGCGTTTGTTTCTTCGCTTGATGACAAGGATAAATGATTTGGGTTCAATTCACTTCCTTTGATTATTTTTCAGATAGGCTGTAATTTTTATTCCACATTCCCAATTAGCTATGTCCCGTTCTCGTGCCATCCAATATTACATTCTCGCTCGTCTGCTACTAGCACCTTTGATGTTGTGGACGATCGTAACTTTAGTATTCTTGCTGTTACGCGCTACCCCAGGCGATCCGGTAGATGCGGTGTTGGGGGGTCGCGCGCCGGATAGCGTGAAAGAAGAGTATCGTCAAAGGTTAGGATTGGCAGACCCTTTGTGGTTGCAATATCTTCGCTATTTGGGATCTTTACTTAATTTCGATTTGGGAACCTCTCTGACTAGTCAGGGACAAAAAGTGTGGGAGGTGATCCAGCAACACTTTCCCGCTACTCTGGAATTGGCTAGTTTTAGTATGGCGATCGCGCTTATTGTCGGAATCGGTATCGGTGCCCTTTCCGCTTCCAAACCTAACTCTTCTTTTGATGTCGGCGGTAGGTTGTTCGGGATCGTCACTTATGCCATTCCGATGTACTGGTTTGGTATGATTTTGCAATTAATTTTTTCCGTCCAGCTTGGTTGGTTCCCCATCGGTACTCGCTTTCCCATTTCTCAACCAGCACCGCCTACTTTTACTGGTTTATATACGATCGACAGTCTCCTCAATGGCAATCTCATTCAATTTTTCACCACTTTGTATTATCTCGCTCTCCCCAGTCTCACCTTGGGTATCCTGATTAGCGGTATTTTCGAGCGGATCGTGCGGGTGAATTTGAAACAAACCCTGCAAGCAGATTATGTAGAAGCAGCGAGAGCAAGAGGAATTCCCGAAAGACGTATTTTATTCGCTCACGCCCTCAAAAATGCCTTAATTCCAGTCATCACTATTTTGGGATTGACTTTTGCATCAATGCTGGGGGGTGCGGTGTTGACAGAAGTGACATTTTCTTGGCCGGGATTGGGAAATCGCTTGTATCAAGCCATTTCCGAGCGAGATTACCCCACCGTCCAGGGAATCATGGTGTTTTTTGCCGCGATCGTCGTTACGGCTAGCATTGCGATCGATATCATCAACGCCTATATCGATCCCCGAATTCGCTACTAATACCAAATCCGGTTTAATTACCCCCGTTATGATTAACCGCAGGGGAGCAGGGGAGCAGGGGAGCAGAGGGGAAAGAAGAGGAAAAATATAAAAAGAGGGATTACTACTAATGACAAGAGTTTTTTAGGGGAGCAGAGGGGAAAGAAGAGGAAAAATATAAAAAGGGTAAATAACCTGTATTTGGTATAACTATTCAAAAATCGTAGGTTGGGTTGAGGCAACGAAACCCAACATTACAAAGACTGCTGAATTCTATTTTGCTCGCTTTTTTAAGTGATTACACTTATAAAAAAAATTAAAATAATTTCTTTACATAAAAAAAAGCAAGTTAATCCAAGTAGTTCATAAATTCTTCATCATAAATTTACTATAACTTTACAAAATCTTTATTAACATGAAGCTGTTGAAGTTAAATTACGTAATTCTACTGAAAAGTTTGAGCGGAGAGGAATAAATATGAGCGATCTTTTAGGATTGCCGGGAATTAATTTGCTTTCTCCAGAGAGTTTTGTAGATAATGTCAGCATTGTCTATGTAAATGGAACTAATGGAGACGACGTTATCTACGGGGCAGTTGACAACGAAATTATCAACGGTTTTGCTGGCAACGACGTAATTTTTAGCGGTATTGGCAATGACATCATCAATGGTGGAGATGGCTACGATTACCTAAGTGGTGACGCTGGTGATGACATGATTACTGGTGGCGCGGGTGCCGATACCTTCTGGTATGCGACGGCAGTTCCTTTTGCGGCGGGTGATTTTGGCGTGGATACCATCACCGATTTCACGCCAGGAGAAGATAAGTTTATTTTGGATAAGCTTACCTTTTCTGCCCTTACCAGTAGTTACGGGATTGGTTTTAACAATCCAACTGATTTTGCCGTTGTCGATACTGATGAACAAGCAGCTTTTAGCATGGGTGCGATCGTCTACAGCAAACAAACTGGCAATCTGTTTTATAACCAAAATGGAGTAGAAGCAGGTTTTGGCAGCGGGGCGCAGTTTGCCCACTTAAGTAATCTTCCGGTTCTATCGTCGAATGATTTTATCATCACGATATTGGCTTAAGTATTATCACTGCATGATGAGTGTGGATGGGGTAGATAGCAAATCGCGGTAGTAGGTGGTACGGTGTTGTTAACCACTGCGCTTTTCCTGTTGCCCACCTACTGTCCCTAATTAATCATAAAGAGATCGAAAATGGCTCTGATTGATGATGTGAAAAGAATCTGCCAGCGTCTTGCACCTCATGGATGGCGAGATTTACTATTGCAACACGGACTGGATATTACTGCCGATGACTTGAAAAGGGAACTCCTCAAAGAACTGCCCCGGATCGATCGAGAAATTGAAGGATTTGAAGATTTTGCTTTTGAAGGAAAACGGGGAATACAACCGGGTAATCCCGCCCGTAGCTTGCTATTTCACGCTTTTGCTTCTCCTAACGTAGTGAAAGGTGCCAACGGAGAAGAATTAACCGAATTTCCCACATTAGCGGAAATCGACATCGTAGAAAACTACATTTACGGCGTAAAACCTCCCTCTATCAAGGAAATTCAGGTACGTGCGAATCGTGCGCCACTTGCGATCGCGGTTTTTGCCACCGAATATCGCCCCGCCCCAGAAACAGTATTGCAAAAACACGCCGAAACCTGCTTCTCCCGTACAGGCGTCGCCAGAGTAGGAACTGTCGAACCACTATATGACGATCGCAGTCGCGGATTTTTGCCATTTGTTGAAGGAAACCCCAACGCCGTGCGAGTTTTACCCGCCCGATATTCAGCTTATCTCGCCGTGCAATTAAAAGGGCATAAAGACCGTTTTGGCCCGATGAGATTTAACGTCAGGCAAGAATTAAATCGCTTATATCCTGATAGTTATCCCGAACCGGGAGATGACAAACAAAGAAATTTTTGGCTACCCTTACACAAACTTTTTAGTGGACGAGAATGCCTGCGCGGTTTAAACTTACAACTTACCTTAAAAGCACATCACGTTAACGAAAAACTGCGGCGCATCCATTTAGTAATTGGTTCCCAAGGTACCGGATGGCAAGAACCAGATATCAGCCAACCACCTTTCATTTTTACCGATGGCATTGCCGAATTTTCTAGTAATTCCGACTTTGGCATGGGAGTTTTACTGCCCGTCGTCCATCCCAACTTAGTCGAACCCGCACGATATCAAGACAAACCATTAACTTATAAAGTACCCAAAGATTACCAACAAACATTATCATCCAGCCTTTACATTCCAGCCGGAGAAAACGAAGCACGCCACGCCCCGGAATACGTTCACGCCCGTCACCGAATTCTGCCTAATGGAGGAATCGTAGACTTAAACGACTTACCAAACGTAGCAGAAATAGTCGGTCAAGGTGATTACGAAGCATTGCATTATTTAGACTTTACAGGTGATGGTTGGATCGAAGCAATTTGTCCTCAATTAGCAGTAGCATTTCCCCGTCGTTTACCAGCTTATTCAATAGTAACTGCTCCCGATTACTTTCCCAATGCAGACCAACGAGAATTAATGGATTGGTGGGAACAATCAGTACCTAGTTCTCTCAAACGAAGTACTTGGAGAATCTCACCCCATACATTATCTGATGAAAGGATACCACCCAACGTTCAAATTCAATCAGCCCCTTTTCGGAAAGAAGACGATACTGTAACTGCGATCGTTTCTTTTCCCCTAGATAAACCAGTCAAACAAATGCCTTTGGAAGTACCGGAAACTAACCGCAGTTCCTATCTTCCCGATGCCGCAGCCGGAGTTTTTGCCCCAGGTTGGGATGTCAGTTTTGATATTACTAAAGATGGCACAAAACACCTGGCAGCCTACGGTTTGGGTAGTCCATTTCCCGAAGATGCCAAACTTTGTGCCGCATTAAGTACATTTTGGCCAGCCGTTGCCCCCGATTCCGCTCGTACTTTTGAACCGAATGAAAATTGGCCGACCGTTTGCCCCCTCACCGATGAAGAAATCGGTCAAGTCGGTGATTTACCTTGGGATGGCGTAAATGGCCCTCGCCTAGTACATGGCATGGTAGAATATCCCGCTTTTGATAACGTCGATTACGTCAAAAACGCCCTACAAAATAAATTTTCTTTAGCACTAACCGGACAAGTTAATATTCGCGAATATGAATCTCGCGTATTAGCAATGGCACGAGTTTATCGCGCTTTAGGAATTCGCGAAGAAGATTTTTATAAACCCGATGTTTCTAACGACCAAGCCTTTTCGGAAATTATCGCCGCCAAAGGACAATGGAGTGTTTTATCTTTTGGGAATATTTCTGGTGATGACCCCGAATTTAAAGAGGCACAAGCTTTAACGAAAACATTTTTACAAGGAAATGCGTATCGTTTCGTGATGTTTAAACCGGGTAATAGACGTTATGAAAATCAAAAAATCTTAGTGGAAATTAAAGAAATGGTCATTTTGTACGTCGATTCAATAAGGATTTTGATGAAGAAGGATAAGGGTAATTGGATCGGGATTTGAGGATGTAAGGATTTGACAAGATTTAGATTTTGTTTTGATTTGGTAAGGTCAGATCATTTACCATAATAAATATCGGTAACCAGGAAAATCCTTGTTTTCTTATCTGCGTTCATCCGCGTTCATCTGTTTTCATCTGCGGTAGATCCACAGTTTCAATCCCTAATAGGGATTAGTTTTAATTGCAATGAAATCGGGCAGTTATTAGTTGCAAAATACGGAAGTTTCAATCCCTGATAGGGATTAGTTTTAATTGCAATTTTTGGAAACCTTATCGAGAAACTTACCCGACATTATTCCCGTTTCAATCCCTGATAGGGATTAGTTTTAATTGCAATACAGGATGAAATACGAAATCTCACAATGCGAATAGATGTTTCAATCCCTGATAGGGATTAGTTTTAATTGCAATAAGCAACGGGGGCGGCATCAATTTTTGATAAGTACGTTTCAATCCCTGATAGGGATTAGTTTTAATTGCAATACAAAAAGCGATATCAGGTTTTGCAAAACCACTTAAGTTTCAATCCCTGATAGGGATTAGTTTTAATTGCAATAAAAAGCGAAAGATTACCCAAAATCAAAAGCAAATGTTTCAATCCCTGATAGGGATTAGTTTTAATTGCAATCTTGCATTAGCTGCTGGCTGTGGTTTTGCTGTTTTTCACTCGTTTCAATCCCTGATAGGGATTAGTTTTAATTGCAATTCTAGGATGCACCCAGCAATGTATGCAATACCCGCCGAGTTTCAATCCCTGATAGGGATTAGTTTTAATTGCAATTTTTCATCACCCAAAAATTTATCGATTAATTCTCAAGTTTCAATCCCTGATAGGGATTAGTTTTAATTGCAATGATTATCTATTTCTTCATCGGATATATTCCAATTAGTTTCAATCCCTGATAGGGATTAGTTTTAATTGCAATACTTTTTGGTGTGAATTGCGCCACCGGCTAAAAAGGATGTTTCAATCCCTGATAGGGATTAGTTTTAATTGCAATTCTCTTCATGGTCAAAGCAGAAATGAATATTTCTGCCACCGTTTCAATCCCTGATAGGGATTAGTTTTAATTGCAATTTAGTTGATTGTGTACAGAATCGCCCTCCGGTCATGTTTCAATCCCTGATAGGGATTAGTTTTAATTGCAATGCGAACTCACGCTCTCGCTGCTCAAAGATGAGGAGTTTCAATCCCTGATAGGGATTAGTTTTAATTGCAATACGAAAACTGGAACTGTTAGGCGTTTCCCTGTCGTTTCAATCCCTGATAGGGATTAGTTTTAATTGCAATTAAGTATTCTCTCGAACTTGTCTAGTGAATTTGGATCGTTTCAATCCCTGATAGGGATTAGTTTTAATTGCAATTTAGCCTCAATAAATCGGTCTAGTTCTATCAAAGTCAGAGAGGGTTTCAATCCCTGATAGGGATTAGTTTTAATTGCAATCCAAAGGGTTGCGCGATCGCTATCTGTGATTTGTTTCAATCCCTGATAGGGATTAGTTTTAATTGCAATCTTTGGTAAATGTTTATGGTTTGTTGCGATAGCGTTTCAATCCCTGATAGGGATTAGTTTTAATTGCAATTGGGATTGGCTTATTTGACAGTTCAGTTGGTGGTGTTTCAATCCCTGATAGGGATTAGTTTTAATTGCAATGCCCGATGCTGGAAGCCTTATTTTATTTAATTTTCAAGGTACGCTTGCGACCGACTAAATTAAAAGTACCATTTCAGACTTCGCTTTGTAAATACCATCTAAAAAAAATTGGCTGAAACTTAGACAACATAAGCTTTTCAGACGCTGCGACTACCTATTTTTTACGCGATCGCACTCAAACCCATACAGTACAAACCTTTCAGCCCCAAATTTTCCACCCCTCAAAAAAACACCTACCAACGGTCGCAGTTATACTTGACACTCCTCAGCCTTTAGGCGTGAGGATTCTTGGGCTGAACTTTGCCTCAATTAAGCGATCTTAATTTTGGTCTTACGAGTTCATATCTAGTCCGACTACACCTTTTACAGCCAGCACTCTAATGAACTACTCCCCAAGCGTAAATTTGGGTATGCCCTACCCTATTTAATGGCTACTCGCTCAAACCATTTGGACTTATTTTTCTACCAGTGATGGTTAGAGATTTAGAGGTTACGGAGTGTCGCTTGTTTCCTGCGTCCTCAAAGTCAACGACTTGTTTTAATGGTAACTTAAAGTCGTCCTCAAAGGACGAGGTTTTAAACCCAATTTTTCTGATAAAAGCAATTTTCCCCTACCCAATTCCCATGCCCC